>JAGYNL010000164.1 GCA_018399865.1 Candidatus Bipolaricaulota bacterium
CAAACTGGGTCGCGACCGATTATCTCAAGGGCTCTTTTCCCAGTGATACGCCCTCCCTCATAGATTGCTTCTCCTTCTCCAAGCAGAACCAGGGCTATGTGGGCAAGTGGAGCTAAATCGCCCGACGACCCGACGGAACCCTGCATGGGTACGATTGGATGTACATGCTTGTTCAAAAGATCGAGGAGGTAATCGATGGTAGTTCCACGTATTCCAGACTTTCCCTTTGCCAAGGAATTGATGCGGAATAGGAGCATTGCTCTGACTACTTCTTCTGGGGCAGGTTCGCCTAGCCCCATGGCGTGCGATAGTATCACGTTTTCCTGTAGCTTTTCTAGGTCCTCGCGCGCGATCGATTGCGTGCTCAAGTACCCAAAACCTGTGTTTATACCGTACACCGGGATGCCCTCAGCGATGACGTTCTCTATAACCTGAGCTGCGGTGCAAACACGTAATCTTGCTGCCTCTGCAAGTGAGACTGCCTCACCGCCAAATGTAACGCGGCTTGCTTGGTCAACTGAAAGTCTATCTCCGTCAAGTTCTATCATATTTTTCACATCTCCCCCAAGTCTAGCTTACTGCGATCTTCTCACTGATCAATCTATAAGCTTCCGCTCTTCTGTCTCAATTGTAAACAGGCCACGCCCTAACTATACTAAAGATTATATGAATACTCTCATTACGAATATATCACAGCTTGTTACTCCTCGTGGGGATGGACCAGTACGTGGTTCCATGATGAAAGATATCTACGTTGAAAACAACGCATCAATACGTATTGAGAATGGTATCATACAGCAGATTGGCAGGGTTACCAGCAAGCAGTCAACAGATCTTGTTATAGACGCTCTAGGGGCTATCGCTCTGCCTGGACTTGTCGATCCGCACACCCACGCTGTATTTGCTGGTACACGAGAAGATGAATTCTTAGCCCGCTTGCAAGGTAAACCCTATGATGAGGGGGGGATTCAATCCACGGCCAGGGCTGTGGCGGAAGCGAGCGAGAGCAGGCTGGTGCAAGAAGCGCTCACATGGCTTCAACTAATGTTGGAAAGTGGGACCACCACTGTAGAGATAAAGAGCGGCTACGGCCTTAGCCTAGAGGGGGAAACGAAGCTTCTGTTAGCGATTAGGAAGCTGCGCAAGGCAGTTTCTATGAGAGTGATCGCCACTTTTCTTGGCGCTCACGCTTTTCCAAAGGAAGTAAGCCGCGACGACTACATATCTACAATTATAACTGAGATGATACCTACTGTACGCCGCCGTCGGCTGGCGCAGTTCTGCGACGTGTTCTGCGATAAAGGTTTCTTCAGTATTGATGAGACGCGAACTATCCTACGTGCAGCGCAAGGGGCGGGACTGCGACTCAAGCTGCACGCTGACGAGCTTGCAGACGTCGGAGGAGCGGAGCTTGCTGCAGATTTACAGGCCACATCGGCCGATCACCTGCTGCGCACTAATGAGCGCGGGATGAAGCGCTTGCGGGAAGTGGGAGTGATCCCCGTTCTTCTTCCTGGCACCGCCTTTACGCTTGGATCTGACTACGCTCCAGCAAGAAAAATGATTGATCTTGATCTTCCCGTTGCGCTTGCTACGGACTTTAATCCAGGGACTTGCCTCATCTATTCAATGTGGTTGATCATTGGTCTTGCTGTGATGAAGATGGGGCTAACAATTGAGGAGGCGCTTACTGCTTCAACCTTGAACGCAGCCGCAGCGTTAGATCTATCAACTGATATAGGGTCAATAGAAGAAGGCAAACGCGCTGATCTGATTCTGCTTGATTTGGAAAACTATCGCCAAATACCTTACTTCTTCGGGTATAACCCCGTTCGTACGGTAATTTGCGACGGTAACGTTGTCTTTGACAAAATGGCAAATAGCAAGGATGTACACGGCCCTGCTCCAAGCAAAAAACAGGAAATAACAAGAGGGATAGGTATTGGGTCATCCTCACGCGTGTTAGGGACGCAATAGAGTTCATGATCCGCATTTTTGCTTATGCTAAGCTAAACCTTTCCTTGAAGATAATTGGAAGGCGTGGGGATGGCTTTCATCAGATTGATTCTATAATCCAGAAGATTGATCTCGCTGATGAAATAACTGTGCGGCCGACAGGCAGTTCGCTGGTGGTAGAAAACGATTTGGATATAGCACCTAAGGAAGATCTGGCATGGTTGGCGGCCCGGCTTTTAATGGATGAGAAGCGGTTGCAAAGGGGCTTTCGCATTCGTGTACACAAAAGTATACCGACTGGAGCGGGACTAGGCGGTGGATCAAGTGATGCAGCGGCTGTCCTGTGGGCTACAAATCTTCTTACACCTCCAGTGATTTCCTTCAGGGGCTTGTTGAAGCTTGCGCAAAGCCTCGGTTCGGACGTGCCTCTGTTCTTCTGGGGCGGACTTGTTCGCGTTGAAGGCAGGGGTGAGAAAGTTGCTCCAGAGTTTCCCAGTAGACGAGAGAGCTTTGTCATTGTTGTACCTCCAATTCATTGCGATACAGGTCACGTATACAAGCAGTTGAGACTGAGAGGCTTTGGCCCTGCCACTGAAGCTCGAAAGATGGAATTTGGAGATAACGATCTGTACGGAGCAGCGCTTCAACTCCATCCCCAATTGAGATACTATGAACAGGCAATCAATAGTGTTGGAGGATTATACGCTGGAATTAGCGGGAGCGGATCAGCTTTCTATGTGGCATTCAGCTATAGAGACAATGCTGCCGCGGCACGGGACCGTTTAGCAAGAGAGTTACCCAAGGCCAGAGTTTTCCTGTGTCAGGGGATCAGTGTGGGATTTGAAGCAATAGGAGAGTAATGATGCAAATAGCCATAGATGGTCCCGCAGCCTCTGGTAAGACATCTGTAAGCAAGGCAGTTGCCAACAGGTTCGGTTTCCTGCTTGTAGAAACAGGAAAGATGTACCGGGCGGTGGCACTAGGGCTAGATCGGGGACTTCGGTTAAAAGAGATAAAAATCACGATGAGCGAATATGGAAGGATTCTGCTGAGCGGTGAAGACGTGAGTGATATGCTTCACACGCCAGAGCTTGATCAAGCATCATCCCGTGTAGCCACCCGGCCAGACGTGCGCGATCTCTTGGTGCGATTGCAACGGGAAATCGCTGCTGGAAGAGACGTTGTAATGGAAGGCAGGGACATTGGGACTGTTGTACTACCCCATGCGGATGTGAAGATATTCCTGGCTGCATCGGCAGAGGAAAGGGCTCAGCGCAGAGCAAGACAGCGTCAGCAGACAAATCTGGATGAGACATTGGAAGACATAATAGAGCGCGATACGCGCGACCAAACTCGTACTATTGCCCCCTTGAACCCTGCATCCGATGCAATTATAATTCAAACGGACAAAAAGAGCCTTGCCGAGGTTGTTCTGTTGGCGGTAGCTCTAGTCGAGGAGCGGTTCCACACTGGTGACGAAGCGGCTTAATGTTTTTTTCAAAAATTGTGTTTATGCATTAGTGGTTTTTTTTGTTTCAATCCCTGCCCGAGTTCTGTTTAAGGTAAGAGTTCGGGGAAGGGAGATGATCGAAGCCGGAAAAGAGTACATTGTTGTGGCCCGCCATCGTAGCTATTGGGACATCCCTCTTCTGGCTGTAGCTTTTGGTATAAACAAGCGCATTCATTTCATTGCTCGCCGGGGCCTGGAAAAGAACCTGATTTTCCGTCCATTAATAAGGCTTTTTTCAACGACCATTGATCGGGAGAAGTTCAGTAAGAGTGATTTACGACGTGTTCTGGAGATGATGCAGAAGGAAAGACTGGTAGGGGTTTTCCCTGAGGGAACAACAAGATTACACGTCGACCCTAAGGCTGGTGCGGTGCATTTCGCCAAGCTTACCCGGAAGCTTATTCTTCCTGTACAGATCAAGACGGACGGCCCGTATCCGCCCCGGTATCCATTTGGCTTTCCACGAATGACGATCTCTATTGGACAGGCGGTAAGCATATCTGAGCTTGAAAGAGAGGTTGAAATGCTTCCGGGAAAACCGAGTAAGAGAGCATCTGTTCTCACTCAACGTCTGATGGAGCGCGTAGATGCAGCTTGATAAAGGAGGAGGATAGTAGAAAACTTAAAGGACGTGCTTGCGGGCTCCAACCCTGAGATGCAAGGGGAAGGGGAAATCTCACTAACAGGTGATAGGAATATGGAAGAAAAAATAAGGATGGAAGACGCTTTCGCTGAAAGCGATGTCAAGATGTACAGCCGT
>JAGYNL010000165.1 GCA_018399865.1 Candidatus Bipolaricaulota bacterium
AATCCTAAAAATAAAGGTCTGACCCCACAAAAGGAGGAATAATGGGGATAATCTATGGTCCAGTCCCGTCACGACGCTTGGGGATGTCACTTGGAATCGATCCGATTCCAAGGCTTGTCTGCACTTTTGACTGTGTGTATTGCCAACTGGGCAAAAAACGCCTTAAGGTGCGGGGCCCGCAAGAGGTAGAAGAACCCTTTCCATCAGCAGACCAGATAGCAGAAGAGGTGCAAGAAGCCCTGGAAAGACATGAACACATCGATTACATCACTTTCTCTGGCTCGGGAGAACCAACTCTAAATCCTGAACTGGGCAAGGCGGTGGAAAAAATACACCTGTTTACAGAAGTTCCTGTGGCTCTTATCACAAATTCGTCGTTACTCACCCGTAGCGAAGTATTCGAAGCGGCTGCAAGCTGTGAGCTTGTGTTACCCACCCTCGATGCTGGCGATCAGAATACATTCATACGCATCAATCGACCAGCTCTGGGTTTTATGATCGATGAAATCGCTGAATCCATTGAGAGACTGGCCCGAGTGGTGCCGATTTGGCTTGAGGTTATGCTTATAGAGTCAGAGAAGTACGGATCAAATACAACACGGGAAGCAATAGATGGAATCATCGAGAAGATTCGCATGATTCATCCACATGAGGTAAACCTGAACACCTGCGTGCGCCCACCCGAGGAACCCGTTGATCCAGTTTCTGAAGAGAAGCTAGAAGAGATACGCTCCCGCATGGAAACAGCGCTTCCTGGTATCCCAGTTGTTGTGGTGCAAAAGAGAACCAAGTCCCGCTCCAAGTTGCTTCGCGAAGAAGAGATCTCAGCAGAAATCCTGCGAATCCTGGCGGTGCGGCCGTGTACCACAAATGACCTTACCGATTCCCTGGGAATCAACCCAGCAGAAGTGGGAAAATATCTGGCTCGCCTTGCCGAAGCCGACAAGATCAAGCGGATTGTGCACAAGGAAAACCTTTACTACGCCTTAGAAGAAAACTAAGTTGACGCTAAGAAGACTGATAGTTAGCATTAATAAGCTGGACAAGCAAATACGTTGACGAAGACACGATGTGGGCTGTAAGCTAGCATAGGGTGATTTTAGATGTCAAAACCGACAAAAGGACAAGTAGATCGCTTTACATGGGCGATTCTGCTTTTTCTACTAGGGATATTCCTTCTTGTAAGCCGTGAAGAGATTACCTGGATAGGCTTCTTGATAGCTGCGGGTTTTCTTATTGCTGCATCGATTTATAAGCAATCACGCGGATGGGGAACGGATGTCCTGGGACTAATCTTTGGAATCGTTTTGGCGACGCTTGGATTAGGTCACCATTACACCGTAGACATACCATGGATCGCCATCGGAGCAATAGCTGTGTCAGTCATGCTCTTGTTCGATGTTTTCAGAAGAGCAAACCCCCAGGAATCAAAGAGTTCAAAAACGAAAACCCCTACTGAAAAGAAAGAAGACTGATCCTTGAGGGTACTGCTTTGCCTTTGGGTATATACGCTATATGTAAAGAAGCGCCTGACGATAGCTAGCGCAGTCTGCCAACCAAACCCGGGCAAGAAAGTGGCACTATGAAGATGTACAATATGGCCAAAGGCTCTTGTCCGTACTCGCAGCATGCCCTTTTTCTCGAGCTTGCACAAAGCAACATGAAGTGGAGTTATACGCAGGACAGACCACAACGGATAGCAGAAAAGGCACCGGGATGGTACAAGCTTACTACTAAGAAGGAGTAAGAAAATGAGTGATAAACAACAGCAACCACCAACCGCACAAGCGCAGAAGCGCGATCAGGGAATCGAAAAAGCAATTAAGAGGATTAAGCATCGCATAGTCGTTTTCAGCGGTAAGGGCGGAGTTGGTAAGACTACAGTAGCGGTCAATTTGGCATATGCACTGTCTGGGACCGGACTGCGCGTAGGCCTTTTGGACGCGGATATCACCGGACCGAACGTACCTCATATGACAGGGCTTGTAGAGGGGTTATCAGCAAAAGAAGGAATGATTGTCCCTAGCGAAATGAATGGCATAAAGATCATCTCTATAGCCTCGATGGTCGAGAGCGGTACGCCGATAATCTGGCGTGGTCCCTTGCGTTCAAAGGTGATCGACCAATTTATTGGAGAAACAGAGTGGGGAGATCTCGACGTTCTGATAGCTGATCTTCCTCCCGGTACAGGAGACGAGGTTCTAACTATTGCTCAACATACATCGCCAGATATGGCAATAGTAGTTACAACGCCACAAGAAGTTGCTCTAATCGACGCCAGGCGGGCAGCAAATATGGCCAAAAAATTAGAAATCAAGAACATTGGTATTTTGGAGAACATGTCTAGTTTGATCTGTCCCCATTGCGGCAAACCAATCGACTTGTTTGGCTCAGGCGGCGGCGAATTGGAAGCACAGAAGCTTGGTCTGTTATTCTTTGGAAAAGTACCAATGGACCCCCAAACCCGCGCCCAAGCAGACAACGGCCGCCCGATAGTTCTAGAAGCGCCGGAATCTGCCATCTCGAAGGCATTCTTTGATGCAGCTAAGATCATCTGGAAGTCATTGGAATGAAGATAGGGATAATATCGGATACACACGACAATATGCCTAAGATAGCTAGCGCCGCCCGCTTGCTCAATAGCCAGGAAGTGGATCTTGTTTTGCACGCCGGCGATTTTATCTCCCCCATCACCGCTGATGAACTCAAAGCGCTCCAAGCTCCATTGATAGGCGTATTTGGAAACAATGATGGTGACAGACTTTATTTGACCAACCGCTTCAAGAATATCGGAAAGATCTATCCCGACTACCATGAGTTTGAGTTTGAAGGCAAGCGCGGGGTGATTATGCACGAGCCAAAGTTCATTGACGCCCTTGTAAAAAGTGCGGTTTATGATCTGGTCATCTATGGCCACACTCATGAGATCGACATCAGAGAAGGTAGAACGTTAGTAGTTAACCCAGGCGAAGCATGCGGATGGATTAGTGGAAGATCAACCATGGTCATACTTGACACCGATACGATGGAGCCGCGCGTGATCGATATCTAGATGTGGCAAGGGGGAAGCAGAAGAATGGCCGAAAATACGATAACCATAATCTACGATAACCGTTCTTCGCGTGAGGACGTGAGGCCTGGGTGGGGGTTCTCAGCGCTTCTAGAATATAATGCAATAAATCTCCTGTTTGACACGGGAGGAGATAAGATTGTTCTCGAGTCAAACGCTGCAGCATTGGGGATTGACCTTAAATCAGCAGATTACCTGTTCTTCTCGCACGAACACTGCGACCACGTTGGGGCAGCTTCCTCGGCTCTCCAGCAGGGATTAAAGGTGGTTTACCCAGCTTCATTTCCACAAACGCTCAAGGATAAGATAGAAGCCGCACAAGCAAAGTCAATTCCCGTATCACAACCCCTTGAATTCTCGCCAGGTCTTTTTTCCACGGGCGAATTAGGAACGACAATCAAGGAACAGTCCCTTATCATCAAAACAACTAAGGGGCCAGTGCTAATAACCGGATGTGCTCATCCCGGAATAGTCAATATTGCTCGGGTTGCTACTGATCTTGCAGAAGATCCGTTGCGGTTAGTGCTGGGCGGCTTTCACCTTGGAGCTAGAAGCACTGAAGAAGTCCGCAAGATAGCAACGCAATTGCATGATTTGAAGGTAAAACAGATTGGCCCGTGTCATTGCACTGGTAAGCTAGCAATCGATGTTTTGAAGGAAGCTTTCGGAAATACTGGCTTGGAGGTAATGGCGGGAACACGAATTAATCTATAGGATAATTTCCCTTAAACACAGAAGACTCCAAGAAGATCACATGATCTGCATTCTGCTGATGATGAAATCTTCCTGCAATCTTACGGCACAAGGTCTTACTTGCTTTTGCTTTTGTGGCTTTTGTAGACACGTTTTTGCGGGATCTTAGTCCGAAGATTCAGTCTGTGCACGGATAGTGATTGATTCAGGTTTCTCTGTCTTCGGATCTTTCAGCGTCTCTGGGGCACGACTTGGTATTCGCAAGCGCCATATTATGAGCATTGCTGTTCCCACAAGAACCGCTGCCGTAGTAGTTGTTGCAGCATATCCCAAGTGTTGAGCCATTGACCCACTGCTTACACCAGCAACAATGGTCCCTACTCCAGCAACAGCATTGTATAACCCAAGCGCCTGGCCTCGGTTTTCTGGCCTCGCTAGACGAGATATCATAACAACACTGGAAAGCTGGAAAAACGACCAGCTTATACCCATAGCAAAGAAGAACAAAGCCATACCAACTCGAGATGGCTTAGCAAGTGTTACAAACAGGAAGGCTGCCCCCAGCGTGAACAGGAGCACGCGCGCAAGAAGGGAGCCAGTCAAAACAGACTTGTTTCCCAAGCGCCTGATGCGCCTGGCAGCAAGTGGATAGGCAATCACTATGGCGCTGTTCAAAACTACGTAGTAGAAGAATACGCTTGACGAAGCAATACCAAACACGTCAGCAAGAAGGATGGGAAGAGGAACAAAGAAAAAACCAAATGCCGTGAAGGCAAGAAACATAGCTACCAGAAACAGTTTGGTGTCATGCCGCAATCCGCCTTCTCCCCATAGAAGTATTGGCAATCTACGAGGGTTAAACCGGTAATATATGTGAAAAGGGGCATAGCGTGCCCTCTCCACAATCAGGTTACCCGCAGCAAGAATCGAGCCCCGAAAACGTCTGCGAACAAATCTCGGCCTGGTGATCGGAATCTTACGTGTTGCTAAGAGTGCAGCCATAAATCCTCCAAAGGCAAGCACGCCAAATACTGACCGAATAGCAGCTGCTTCTCCTATTCCAGGAGATGCTATAGCCAGAGCCGCGCTTCCAAAAGCAAGGCCGCAGACCCAACCAATAGTTCCTATCTGGTTTAGGTGGCTTATTCTTCCTTCCCACAGCGACTCTTCCCGATTCTCAATCACAAGAAGAACGGTAACCGAGGCATTTGCAACCCAGAACAGGTTCAACATCATATTTAGCACAACAATCCAGGTAAGCGAGTTAGCAAAAGCAATTCCAGCGAAGCTCACCGAAACCATTGCGTAACTCATAATCACAAAAGGCTTACGTCGGTGAGCAGCATCAGACAGCCTTCCCCAAATTAAGCTGCCGATTACCCCCATCAGGCTTGCCAAGCTCGATATCAAACCGACATTTTCTACCGTGCCATGAAGCACCTGCGCAACCATTAGGGGCACAAGGACCGATGATGTGCCAACAACTAAGTTAGCAAGCCCAATCGCTTGGTACCAAGGCTCAGCTTGCTTATGCCATTTCTTTACCATAGACCACATTTGCTTGTCCTCCGCTTCAAGGCTAGATGCTAAATGACTCACGTAGTCTACAACCAGGCAGCCTCCTGTCAAGCTAACACCTACTTTGAAGAAATCACTATTGCTAAGGGCTTTGCTTTCCTGTTATGGATTCGATGTCTATTCTGATGATAGCAACTCGATCAAGTTCATTATCGGTGTAGGTGGCTTCTTTTTCCGTATAATGACTGATAATACAATCAAGCGCTTTCCTCCTTTGAAGGGGATCACAAACAAAGACTGCTTTCCCAAACCCGACTACGCTTTGGTACTTAAAGGAACATTCACACAAGTCTTCTTCTTCCAAGAAGACTTGGTCGATATCTACCTCGAAGGCAATTTTGGGATTGCGTTTTAGTGTGTCAATCTTCCTTCCTTCCAGGGCGCTATGTATGTATAAGCAGTTATCACAGTAGCCGAAGTTAACCGGTACCACGTAAGGTTTGCCGCCCTCGCACATTGCCAGACGACAAACCATAGCCTGATTTATAATCTCATCAATTTCCAAGCGATTAACTATCTCTTTGTCACTTCTTCTCATTTGCCCACTCCTTGATACCCTCGCTTCCCTGTTTGGGCCTTAATAGCATTGAATAATTGCTGGTGGGATTACCCTTGTCTGATTTTCCCTAACCGGGGTTTGCACATTTAACAGCACCGCGGCAGTGAAATCATCTTACCAGCCCCGATTTTTGCAGGTACTCTATGTCGCTGTGCGGAATAAGCTTGTGTCCAATAATCTGGTAGGCCTCATGTCCCTTGCCCGCTATGAGTACCACGTCACGCGCTGCAGCGAGCTCGAGGGCTTTTCTTATGGCCTGTTTGCGATCAGCAATTCGTTCATACCCGCCACCTGTAGGCATCCCAGCCGCGATCTCAGCAATAATAGCTTCCGGGTCCTCCTGTTTGGGATTGTCAGTTGTCAAGATAGTGATATCTGCAAGCTCTGCGCTAATTTTCCCCATAATTGGCCGTTTCCCCTTATCGCTTTGCCCTGCACAACCAAATACACAGATTACTGTATCGTGGTAAGGTCGAAGAGACAGGAGCATGTTTTCCAGAGAATCGGGGCTATGAGCGAAGTCAACTACCACTGTTGCTCCATTGATCGCCTGGAAGAATTGATAACGCCCCTTCACGCTTCTGGCGGATGCTAACCTTGCGCTTGCTTCCTGTAGACTTATGCCCCCTTCGGCCGCTACGGAGATGGCAGCAAGCGCGTTATTCACATTGTGAAAAGCAGGTAAATTGATTTCCACGCGGACGATTTCCTTGCCGTGGACAACATCAAACTGCGTTGACTTAAGCGATAATCTAATATCTTTTGCTCGATAGGAAGCATCTTGTGAACTGCCATAAGTGACCGCTTTGCCCTTTGCCGCCGCTACAAACAGCGAAGCCATTGGATCATCAGCATTGATAACGGCTACAGCATTCTTTTTTAGGCTACTAAACAAGATTAGCTTTGCTTTCAGGTAGCTTTCTTGGTCGGAATGAAGATCGTAATGGTCGCGGGTCAGGTTGGTGAACACCGCCACGTCAAAATCTACACTATCCAAACGATGTAATGATAGCCCAGCAGATGAGGCCTCCACTATCAGGTTCTCTTTTCCAGCAAGCTTTGCCTCCATCGCAATACGCTGCAAGATAGGGCTTTCCGGGGTAGTAATCCCTTGTAGGTTTCTGCCTTGATTGCTCACTGTGCTGATAATTTCGCTTCTCTCTTCACCCAGTAGATGTGCCAGCAGATGGCAGACGGTTGTCTTTCCATTAGTACCGGTGACACCAACCGTGAATAGCTTTCTTGTGGGGTTTTCGAAAAAGGTTGACGATAAAACCGCAAGCGCGCGCCTGGAATCAGAAACCCGAAGTGTTGGCACCGCACATGAAACATCCTGCTGCACAACTACAGCACATGCCCCACGGGCAATAGCATCCCCGATAAACAGGTGTCCATCAGTTAAAAAACCGTGTATTGCCACAAACATATATCCCGGCTTTATCACACGTGAATCTTGAGTTAGTCCAAGAATCTCGATTTGATCCCAGTCTTGCTTTGGAGTTAATCCAACAGCTCTAGCAAGAGATGCAACTGACTGAGCAACTGGGTGGTTGGAGGATTTCGATGATACAGCTTCTTCAGGTACTGTTCTGTGGTTCATACCCTTAGTTCCCGGATGCTAAGTCTTCCATCCTACCTGGCAAACGGTAAAGATAGATCGGGTGACCAGCGCGGTCGTGGCCAACCTCCGCCGGCTTCCATCCCCGCATCGGATGATAGTATGAGACAATGCGCGCCCCACGCTGGAGCTGACGAAGTAGCTTGTCCTGTAGCTTGTAGTTTGCCCTAGAAGAAAGGAAAAGAACTACAACATCTGCGTTATGCAGATCGACCTTATACATGTCCCTTAGCCAGATTTCAACCCGCTGGCTTACGCCCATAAGAAATACCCGAACACGAGCCCATAGCACACGCGCCGGATCAATCTCTATTCCGATTCCTTGAGCCCCAAACAATTTTGCCGCCGCTATCACGATGCGCCCATCGCCACAGCCCAGGTCAATTACCGTTTCTCCTTGATGTACCTGGGCAAGGACAAGAATCCGACGTACGGTCTCTTTGCCCGTCGGCTGCCACAATGCATCAAGGGTAAAGTTCCAGATCACCCAAATGGCAGAAATCACGCCAAAGCAGATCGCGATAGCGATGATCATCTAAAACGAGAAGCTGACACCGCCCTCAAAGATCGGCCCGTAGGTGATTGCAGAGCTGGAAAAGCGGACAACGTAATGCAGATCAACAAAGACACTTACCGGTGGAACAATAAAGATATGTGTCCCAGCAAGTGAGTCGATCGTCCATCCATTAAAACCGCTTGGCGTGAGGGCAATTCCTCCTCCCAGCCCGACAAACGGCATAAAGGGAAATATAGGATAGTAACCACACGCAATCCCATTCATGGTCATCAAACCATTGATTCCAGAATTTACAGCAATCCCTACCTGTACGCGCAGGCCAAAATGGTCCAGAAATAGCGTCTCGGTTGTCGTTCCAACCATGATAATCCCTGTTGGGTCGATGCCCGCGCCGATGCCAATCGAAGTGGCGCTCGCCCATACTGAAACGAGCATCAAAGCAATGATTGCAACAACGATGCGCTTGTTCATGTTCACTCCTTTCCTTTACTCTAATACTACCGCCAACAAAAACAGCGGCACAGGTCCAAAGAAAAGGGGTCAGATGTCA
>JAGYNL010000166.1 GCA_018399865.1 Candidatus Bipolaricaulota bacterium
GCAGACGCAAGGGGTAGGATGCGACAATAACTAGGAGGGAGGTGTACAATGAAAAAGGGAGTTGCTTTCCTGGCGATCGTTGTATGTGTAGGTCTTCTTGCTGCCGCTTCGTGCTACAACTCAGACAGCCCTGACTGCTTATGTTTTGATAACACGGCGGCGTGGGGTCCAAGCGGCACATGGATACAGGATATCGCTTTGGACACGGTAGGAACTGAGGAATCATGCGTTAGCGATGGAGGAAAACCCTTTTATCAAATTCGGCTAGGGCTGAATTCAAGTAGTTCGGCAAACACAATGGCGGCTATACTTGAGGCACTTACTGTGGTCGGGATAAATCCGTACGACCGTGAGGCGTGGTGCTCAGAGACGATATCGTACTGGCACCGTGAAGCCGGCATACCGTACAGTACAGGATATCGCCGCAGCACCTGGCATCTCGACTGGCAGCTCACTAACACTGATGCGATCAGAACATTCTACCTAGTGGAAGAGCTTCTCGATTTGATGCCATTTAATACCGGCCGTGGCCGTTGGATAGATTGGAATGACCTGGATTACTCAAACTTCCAGCCCGGCATCAACGCACCGGCTCCGGGTTCGTATGTTCTCATCCGTAAGTATGATGATGCAACCGCTACCTGGAAGGGTCATAGCCACAGCATGATGATAAACGAGATGACGATTCACAAGGACGTATCCGGTGACGTCGTACAAGTTGAGGTGAGCTTGCTAGAAGGAAACGGCGGTTCGCCTGGCGAAGTACGCGACACATCCAGCATCGATGACCTGATCGCATATACCCCGGCGGGATCAGAGTGGCTGAGCAGTGGGAGAAAGATTCTCGGCTTTGGGGTGGATCTAGACGCTAGCGGCACACCGATCTTCGACACAAGCCGCCTACACTACCAGAAGGACCTCTTTGCCGTTGCTACGCTGTTCAAGCCAATTCAGACGAAAGACCCATTGTGGGAGCGCATCTATGCTCCACTGGTTCAAAAGCTGGTTGAATATGCAACTAAGGTCAAAGACGGCCCGATAATCAAAGGGCCAGTCTCTGTTATCGGCAAAGGTGGTGTCCCCGACGGGCGAAGCATAACCTGGAAATTCGGGCCTACGGTCAACCGCACTCAGGAAAAAGGCATTGAGATCACCATTGATCTACTACAGGATCATCCACTTCCATTGTTAGGGGTTGCTATTCGCTGGGAGGGTGCGATGCCTGGCCAATTCTCGGTTCGGTTCGCTGCAAACGGCCAACGGTACCAAAGCGTTTCTTCCCCAGACTCCAAGTTGCTAAAGCTCTCCACACGGCAGATTCAGTCATTCTTGATGCCGATCTCCTTTGGGAAACAGAGTAGGAAGGTGCGGCTGATTCAGCTCTACTTCCCCCCAGGCTCGATACCTGTAGGAGCCACTATCTCTGAGCTGAGTTTCATGTATGACTGGGGGCCGAGCGAAGACGCCGAGTTCAACCCGTAGCTTGCCGAGGGAGCAATACAATCCCAAGCGGGCTACAAAGAGGCAGAAGCGGCTGTATGAACCGATGTTTGTCAGCCAAGCTATCGGAGCAAACATTAAATCCGGGGACGCATTACTTATTTCACAAGTTATGGGACATGAATTCTATCAGCTGCTTGGAAATGAATGCTCTGCGGGATGGATTACCGTAAAATCGCAACGTTGCATACTCCCAGTGAAATACATGAGAAGGCGGCTATTTCATAGGGGGGCAGGGCAGTGCAATCAACGTGGTGGGCAACCAAACGTGGCAGGCAAGCTGCGCACGCTACAGCAGAAAGGACGTTTTTATGTAGCGTTGGAGCTGGTCTCCAACGTTGTGCTTTTCATACGGCAATTTGACTCAACGTGCCAGACAAGTTGCTCGCGCTACAACAGCAGAGAGGCGGCGTTTGTTTAGCGTTGTACCTTGTCTGCCTGTGCGTGTCCGCACGCAGACAGGCGTGCAACGTTCCGGTGTTGGCTGGCAATGAATCCCACAGAGACCTGTCTGCGTCCGAAGGATAGGTAGACGCGGAGAAAAGAAGTAGCATATGATTAACTAAAAGACAGATAGAGAGCATTTCGCAGCGGACTCAGCAGCGCGAGGGAGCGACAGCGAGTGGGTGAGAGAAGGTTATTGTCGGTTGCGGCTAGACGCTTTTGTTACCTACTGGCAACGACTAAGAGCCCAATAGATACAGTGGGTAATGCAGTAATAATCACGGCTAGCCAATTCAATTGCTTAATGCAGTTGTCCAAACGAGCTTCTATTCGTATAATCACGCCATTACCAAGGATAATATGGAGTGAATTCTATTGAGTAACACACACTGCGAGATCAAGGAACAATCAGCTACAAATGTAACCCTGCAGGTAACGGTGGACCCGGCAACGGTTAAGAACGCAATCGATTCGGTATATAAGCGGTACAGTAGAGAAGCAAAGATTCCTGGTTTTCGGAAAGGTCGTGTACCAAGGGCGTACCTCGACTCACGCTTTGGTTCCGAGCTTTTCACCGAAGAGGCTCAGAAGGATATGGAGGAAGAGCACCTCAAAGAGGCTCTTGTGAACCTGAATCTGCGGCCGGTAAGCTCCCCGGAAGTGAAGAGCGTGTCTTTCGAACAGGATGGTCCCTTTATATTTACCGCCTCATTTCCGGTGCTTCCTGAAGTAAAGCTGCCTGAGTATCGAGGGATAGAATTGACTGTAGAACCCGCACAGGATGTGACAGAAGAGGAAGTAAATGGAACACTGGAAGAGATCAGTAGGCGCTTTGCTACGCTAGCTCCCAAGGAATCAGACACCATAGAAGATGGAGATGTTGTCAGGGTCAAACAGGGTGAGGAAGAATGGGACATGCGCGTTGATTCCAATAACTCCGTCACCAGTAATATGATCGGTCACCAAGTTGCCCAGACAATTGATCTAGAAGTACCAAGGGAAGGGGAAGACCCCCTACGAACTACCCTTACTGCAGTAGAGCTAAAGAAGGTAGTGGTGCCAGAAATTGA
>JAGYNL010000167.1 GCA_018399865.1 Candidatus Bipolaricaulota bacterium
TGCAAGCACGCTACCAGGCTGCGCCACGTCCCGACACATTTGATAGTAACACTTACAAGTGAGGATGGCAACTCGATTAGCGGTTGCGGTAGCTACCACGTAAGGTTAGGATCAAGTCTGCTTGAGCAAAAAAAGGAGAGCACTATATGAAGATCACTTTCTGTGGAGCAGCTCAGACAGTTACTGGTTCAAGTCACCTAGTAGAAACGGAAGGACTGAAGATTCTTTTGGATTGCGGGCTTTTCCAAGGGTCAAGCGAGATTGAAGACCGTAATCGTGAGGCTTTTGCCTTTAAGCCGGAGCAGATAGATTATGTGCTTCTATCTCATGCCCATCTTGATCACGTGGGACTCATTCCGCGGTTGGTGCGGGAAGGATTTCAGGGAGAGGTAGTTACAACCCCTCCCACGGCGGCCATCGCTAAGGTCATTATGGCTGATTCTGCTCACTTGCAGATGGAAGAAGCTGAGCGTAATGCACGGCATGCAAAGCGACGTGGCGAAAAAGCATTGCCGCCGATCTATGACATGGGAGATGTTCTTGAAAGTATCGATGCCTTTCGTCATAAGGTCGATTATGAACAAGTCGTTCCCTTGGGGAATAACGTGGAGGCTATTTTCCACGATGCAGGACATATCCTTGGCTCGTCTACTATTGAACTACATCTTGAGGGCAAGGTTCTCCTGTTCAGCGGAGATTTAGGGAACCGGCGCCGTCCGATTGTTCGTGATCCCAGTGATCCGCCGAAGGCAGACTATGTGATTATCGAGTCCACATATGGTAACAGATCCCATCGGGCTCTAGACGAGTCGGAAGCTGAGATTGAAGAGGCTGTTAACACAGTCATTGGCCGGGGAGGGAACCTCCTTATACCTTCCTTTGCCCTTGAACGTACCCAGGAGGTCCTTTATGAACTTTTCCTGATGTGGAAGGCGGGTAGTCTTCCAGACTGTAAGATTTTCCTGGACAGCCCCCTTGCTATAGCCACAACAAAGATATTCGCTCATTATCCTAGTTACTTCGATACGGAAGGAAGAAAGGTATTCTCGGAATCTCCAAATCCTTTCGGGTTCCCACCCTTACATTTTACCCAGAGCACTGATGAATCAAAGCGGATTAACCACATGCCGTCGGGGAATATCATTATTGCTGGGAGTGGAATGTGCAGTGGTGGACGCATTATTCATCATCTAAAGCATAACCTCTGGCGCGAGGAGACAGGTGTACTATTTGTTGGCTATCAAGCAAAAGGGACCATGGGTAGGAGGATTGTTGATGGTGCTGAGAAGGTGAGGATTTTTGGCGAAGAGACTGCGGTGAATGCTCAAATATGGACAGTCAACAGATTCTCAGCTCACGCTGATCAGCCGGCTTTAATAAACTGGCTTTCTAAGACCAAAGCCGAGAAGGCGTTTCTGGTGCATGGTGATGAAGACACGCTTCCAGACTATCAACGCTCAATCCAGAGCAAGCTGGGAATTGAGACTTACATCCCAGCATGGAAAGAAAGCATCAACCTGTAACGTTTCTTAACTGTAAAGCTGATTTGCTTACAGAAGGTTGCTAGCGGTGCTTGCTTAATACGTG
>JAGYNL010000168.1 GCA_018399865.1 Candidatus Bipolaricaulota bacterium
TGAAAAATCTCCGAAAGGCGTCCGAACATCTCACACATCCTTATATGCCAAAGATAGCATATGCTATAAAGCAAAACGCCATCTGTCAACTATAGAAACGGACGGAATAGGGTGACAATCCACCATTGTTAGTTGAATATGAACATTATCAGCCTTCCGCCATAAGACTTCAGGCTGATGGCTTTTGACTTCTTTTCTTATCAACCGGTGTAAACAAGCCTCCAGATTACAGCTATCGCGACAACATCTTTCATGTGTAACGCATCCCCGATAGCAAGATTTGGACTAACGCGCTGAACAGGCCTATTCTGGTTGCACGTCAGCGCCATTGGGCTATCTAAATGAGTCTTTTTGACTGGTAACGCCCGTAGATGCAATCGTGTTGATTTTATCTGTGGCTTAGACCTCGAAATGGACCTTTATACTGTGTAGACTTCAGCATCGGTATTAAAGGAGGAACAGAGTGGATAAAGAAAGAACAAAATTCTTGAGCAGGTGTCTTGATACTATAAGCCCTTCCGGGTTCGAGGAGGAAATCTCACGCATCTGGAGACAAGAGGCCGATAAGTTTGCCGATCATACCTGGGTTGATGTAAATGGTAATACTTACGCCGCTGTTAACGAGGCAGGTAGCCCCAGGGTAATGCTAGCAGGGCATATTGACGAGATCGGTTTAATGATTACCTATATAGACGACAACGGATTCTTGTTCTTTGCCCCTATCGGCGGTTGGGACCCACAGGTTCTTCCCGGCCAGCGTGTTCGTATTCGCGGCAAGAACGATGTAATCATAGGGGTCATAGGCAGGAAGCCTATTCATCTACTGGAGTCCGAAGAGCGCAACAAGGTAGTCAAGCTAGACGGTTTGTGGATCGATATCGGGGCCAAGAACAAAAAGGATGCAGAGAAGCACATCTCAGTAGGTGATCCCGCTGTCCTTGACTATGGTTTTGTGCTACTACTAAACAATCTAGCTGCTGCTCGCGCTTTCGACGACCGCGTCGGTGCGTTTGTAGTCCTGGAAGCCGCCCGCCTGGTTTCAAAGATGAACCCTAAAGCAGCCATATTCGCAGTTGGTACTGTACAGGAAGAAATCGGCTTGCGCGGAGCCCACACCAGTGCTTTCGGTATAGACCCCCAGGTAGGAATTGCCGTTGACGTAGGCTTTGCTACAGACACTCCCGAGATGGGAAACGAAAAAAAGAAAGTAGGTAGCATTAGCATGGGGAAAGGGCCAATGATTGCTCGTGGCCCAAATATTAATCCTCAGATGTTTGATCTTCTAGTGGATACCGCAAAGAAACAAAAAATCCCTTACCAAATAGAGGCTGCCCCACGCGGTACAGGGACTGACGCTAATGCTATCCAGCTTACTCGAGCTGGGGTAGCCACTGGGTTGATCTCCATTCCGAACCGCTATATGCACTCACCCTGCGAGGTAGTCCATCTCGGCGATGTGGAGAACGTTGCTAAGCTAATCGCCCATACAGTTGCAAGTATCGACGATAAAACAACGTTTATTCACTCGTAGTTTGCATGTATTTGTGAGCCTGTGGACTATACCTACATGTTTTGAGGGATACAGGTATCAGGGGTTTGCCTTGATTGTTTCCACGTGCTGACTTATAGTTATTTTAAGCTATTTGGGGAGCTCGATTGACGGGCTGAGAGGAGGATCGACCTCAAAAGGGAAACCTTCGGGAGGTGTGACCTCGACCCTTGGAACCTGATCTGGGTAATGCCAGCGCAGGGAGACCGTATCCCGCGCGGCCCAGCAAGTCTACGGGTCGTTATCATGCGTGAGACAAGTGTACTGCAGTTGATTGCTAAGCGAGTCGGCGCCAAGGATGATGCGGCAATAGTGCCGTTTAAAGATACCAATCTCATCCTAACTACTGACATGCTCCATCGCCAAACCGACTTTCCTTTGGGTACAAAGCCTCGAACCATCGGCTGGCGTAGCGTAGCTGTCTCGCTTTCCGACCTGGCTGCAATGGGCGCTCGCCCGCTTTCCGTCTTACTAGCCCTAGGAGATCCTGAACTTGATCAGGAACTAGTGGAAGGTGTATTGGATGGGGCACTGGCTTGTTGCGAGCAGTCAGCTGCGAAGCTTGTAGGTGGGGATATTGATCGTCAATCCGAACTGACGCTAGTCAGCACCGCGCTAGGCGAAGCAGTTAACCCTGTCCTACGCAATGGAGCAAGGGTCGGCGACGCCATATGCGTTACCGGGCAATTAGGACGCACAGCAGCAGGTCTAAGACTTTTTTCCGCTAAGCAGTACTATGCAGCAAACGATCTTTTCTGCTTTCCTCCGCGAACTGACTGGGCAATGAATCTAACGGGGTTGGCAACAAGCATGATTGACATTTCCGATGGCTTAGCCCACTCTCTTCATCTACTAGCCTCACAGAGCGGGGTTGGGTTCCACATAAACTGGGAGTATCTGCCCATAATGCCTGCCTTAGCAAAGATGGTTTATGAAGATGCTCTGCGCCAGGCAGTCCTATTCACAGGAGAGGATTACGAACTGCTGTTCACCGTACCCGTGGAAGCTATTGAGAGAATTGATCATTCTGTTAAGTTCACTGTTATCGGACGCGTGCTCCAAGAGGAGACGCTTCTAGACAACTCGCAGCTCCCCGATCGTGGCTACGAACACTAGAAGGAGATGGGAAAGATGAATAAGACAATCTTGTTAACCATAGCTTTTGTAATCTGTCTTTCTGCCTTACTGGTAGGAAGAGAGAAGATCGTTGTCTACACCTACGATTCATTCGTATCTTGGGGACCAGCGAACGCACTCAGTGAGGAGTTTGCCGAAAAGTACGACTGCGATGTCGAGTACATTACCGCCGGAGGCGGAAAGGCTACTCTTTCCCGGCTAATCGCTGAACGAGACGCGGGAAAGAAATATGCCGACCTATTTATGGCAGAATTAAACGATGTACCTAGGATCTCAGGGTACAACCTGTTCATGCCCCTTGATGAAGCTGACATACCGAATCTTGCAAGCGTACCCGAGGAACTAATGGTTGGAGGAGTTGATGGTTTCGTGCCTTACGAGTACGGATATATAACCCTAACCTACGACTCTGAAGCCTTCGAAACTCAATCGCTCCCGGCTACTCTTGCGGATCTAGCAAGCCCTATTTACAAGAAGCAATTGATATGCCAAGATCCAAGAACCTCATCGACCGGTTTTTCTTTCCTGCTGTGGACCATAGCTCACTTCGGTGAGGACGGATACCTTCACTTCTGGCATTCAATCCAAGACTCGCTTCTTACTATCACCCAGGACTGGAGTGGAGCATGGAGCTTGTTGACACACGGCGAGGCCCCCTTGCTAGTCAGCTTCTCGTCTGATACTGCCTATGAGGCTATGTTTGGTGAGCAGTTGCGCTACAGGGCCTACGCCCCCGAAGGAGAGGGGTATCGCACAGTATTTGGCATCGGTGTAATCAAGGAAACCGAGCATGAACAACTAGCCAAGGCGTTTGTCAACCTGTTGCTATCACAAGAAATACAGGAACTGCTTCCCTCAACAGAGATAATGTTCCCGGCAAACAGCAAGGCTGAGCTTCCGCCAGAGTTTGATGAGTACGCAATAATCCCAGACAGTCAACTACTTCTTCCCCTTGATCTAGTTGCAGAAAAAATGGATAAGTGGTTGCACGACTGGGAGACAGTGATTACACAACCGTGACAAAGGCAGCCTACCTGCTGTTACTGGTCCTGTTCGGGCTTCTCGTGCTCGTCTTCTACTATCCCCTGGCCCTTGTACTGTCAGGAGCTTTCAGAAGCGCGGGCACCTGGAGCCTGTCTTTTCTTGCAAATGTCGTCACTGACCCATACTACATTCATCTTATTCTATTCACAATAAAGCAGGCTTTTTATAGCACTTTACTGAGTCTCGGCATTGGTTTGATTGGGGCGTACATTCTCTCTCACTATCACTTTCCCGGCAAGCAAACAATTCGTTCATTAACCGTGATCCCGTTTGTGCTTCCGGCGATTGTGGTAGCATTGGGATTTATCCTTTTCTTTGGCAACAACGGCTATCTGAATCAATGGTTCATGTCCTTATTCAATTTGTCGCAACCGCCTATTCATATCCTCTATTCCCTTACTGCGATCATCCTTGCGCATGCTTTCTACAACGCCCCCATTGTCATGCGCATAGTGAGCGCTGCCTGGGAGGGCTTTGACCCATCGATAGATGAGGCAGCAATGTCACTTGGCGCTGGAAGGCTGCGGCGTTTTATTGGTATAAGCATCCCACGGCTGATGCCCGCCATCCTTTCTAGCTCTGCATTGATATTCATATTTACATTTCTCTCCTTTCCAATAGTTCTTACCCTAGGGGGAGCTCGATACAGCACAATTGAAGTAGGAATCTACACCCTGGTAAGAACGCTATTGGACTACAATAACGGGGGGGCGCTGATATTGGTAGAGATGGTGATTTCTCTTTCTTTTACATATCTATACCTGCGCGCGGAAGGAACATTAGCAACCATTACCAGAGGTGAAAGAAGATTAATGATTCGACCACTGTTTGCATCACCATTTACTCCAGGAAAGATACTTATCGTGGCTTATGCTATACTGATGGCTGTTTTCTTCATGGGACCAATAGTATCGATCATTGTCGACTCGCTTTGCAGCGGTGGATCAACAGGGTTACATAATTATGTCCAGCTTCTCTCACAAAGATACAGCCCATTTCTAGGCACGTCGCCCCTAGCCACGGTGAGGACAAGCCTAATTGTTGGAGCGTTAGCAACCAGTATAAGCCTTGTAGTAGGTACCGCTATTGCCTTCTTGGTTGTGAGAGCCAGATTCATCGGCAGATGGGTTGTTGAAGCAGCTCTTATGGCACCGCTAGCTGTCTCCTCAGTTGCGATAGGATTTGCGCTTCTGCGCGGACTATCTACACCCCCATTAAACTTGGGCCGCACACTTACGGCAATCGTCATTGCACATTCTATTTTGGTTTATCCATTTGTTGTGCGTGTGATGAGACCGATCCTGGAGGGGCTTGATTTCACGTTAGTTGAAGCTGCCCGCTCGCTTGGCTCCTCGAGGACTCGCGCTTTCCTTGACATTGAGTTTCCTATCCTCAGGCGAGGGCTACTTGTCGCAGCTATATTTGCCTTTGCCCTCAGCGCAGGTGAGATGTCAGCAACCATACTACTCATGCGTCCAGGACTTTCTACCATTCCAATAGCGGTTTATGGTTTGCTATCAGCAAGGCAATTCGGGGCTGCCAGCGCTATGGCAGTCGTCCTTATAGCAATTACAGCCATATCGTTCATCTTGATTGATAGGCTAGGAGCAGATGAGCCTTTCCATGTCTGAACTGATTGTAGAAGATCTTTGCAAATCCTTTGAGAAGGTCCACGCTGTTAAAAACGCCGCGTTCGCCCTTAAAGCCGGCGAGCTCCTTGCTCTGGTTGGTCCATCTGGTTGCGGAAAGACTACCACCTTGCGTCTCATCGCCGGCTTTGACCGACCTGATGCAGGCAAGATCACTCTGCGAGGTAAAGACCTATCTTCAATGCCCCCAGAGAAAAGATGCATAGGTTTTGTATTTCAGAATTATGCCCTTTTCCCCCATATGACAGTTGCTCAAAACATCGCCTATGGCATCCGTTTTTCTAAATCACACAAGAAGCAAGTACAAGAGCTGATACAACTGGTTGACCTAACCGGTCTAGAACACCGCTATCCCAAAGCACTATCCCACGGCCAATGTCAGCGCGTTGCTCTGGCGCGTGCCATTGCGCCGCATCCAACCCTCCTTCTGCTTGATGAACCTTTATCTGCACTCGACGCCAAGCTACGGGAATCCCTTCGCAGGCAGATCCGTACTATCCAGCAGGAGCTCAAACTAACCACAATCTACGTCACACATGATCAGGAAGAAGCTATGGCTATAGCCGATAGAATTACGGTGATGAACGCTGGTCACATCGAACAGATAGGGACTCCCCCAGAAATTTACTGCCACCCAAGCACCATATTTGTAGCTTCGTTTATCGGCCACTCAAACGTGATTGCGGGGACTGTTGATTCTGTAGACGGCTCTCTACTGGAAATACGTGTAAAAGGAGGCAAGCTTCGCACTATCACGAAAGCGCAGGATTTCCATACAGGAGATAAGGTCCTCGTGTTCTATAAGGAGGAGTATCTTAAGCTTTCCAGCAACGGTGAGAACACCTTCACAGCCACAGTTTCATTTACTGAATACCACGGCCAAACACTGATCGTTCACCTGGAAAGCTCTATTGGCTCACTGCGCGCCCGTATACCAGCAAGTAGTGCAGTTAGTATATCACCGGGCACGCAAATTCCCGTCTTCCTTCTCCCCAGCCAATGCCTAGTTTTTGCTAGAGGTAAGTGATGCCTAATGTCCAGGGTTTCCGGTCTCTCTTTCTATCAGGCTACGACTCATAGTTCGCACTGCCTCTAGAATTTCTTGTTCATCGATCTTAGCAGCTTCTAGAAGTCTCCTGGTTCTATTATCATCATAGATGACATCGATGAGCCGCCTTTGCTCTTTTTTCGCCCTGATAGATGCTCGAGTTATTATTTCGTGTGCCTCTGTTCGAGGCATCCCTTGTTTGACAAGCGCCACTAGTATGGCCTGCGAGTATATGGCACCACCTGTAAGCTCAAGGTTGAAAGCTATGGCCTCTTTATGAACAACGAGATCATCGATGATTGATCGCAAGCTTACTACCATGTAATACAAGGCAAGAAACGAATCAGGGATAATAACCCTCTCCACAGATGAATGAGACATGTCCCGTTCATGCCACAGGGCAATATTCTCGAGACTTGCCTGCAAATTGCCGCGTAGTAATCGCGCCAAGCCACAGATCCGCTCCGAGGTTATTGGATTACGCTTGTGAGGCATGGAGGACGACCCTTCAGGGGCAGGTTCTTCAAGTTCACCCACCTCAGTTCGCGACAAATGCCTTATCTCAAGTGCTATCTTCTCCAGGGTTGCTCCAGCAATAGCAATACTAGCAAGAACTTGGGCATGGCGGTCGCGTTGCAAGATCTGATTGGCAATAGACGCAGGACTCAACTTGAGCTTCTGGCAAGCAATCTGCTCAACCTGCAAAGAAATCTGCGTGTATGTTCCTACAGGACCAGAAAGCTTACCCACGCTGATTTCCCGACGGGCAATTTGTAGCCTTTCGATATCCCGGCCAAGTTGCTGGCTCCATAATAGGAACTTAAGCCCAAGCGTGGTTGGTTCAGCGTGCATGCCATGCGTACGTCCAACAACGGCTAGGTCCTGGTACTCACGAGACTTGGACATCAGTATTGTTTTCAGAGCCTTACTCTCATCAATTATGAGATCCAAACCCTTACACATCTGCAAAGACAGAGCTGTGTCTTTGACGTCCGATGAAGTCAGTCCAAGGTGAATGAATCTACCAGCGTCTCCAGCTTGCTCTTCTAGCGACCTGATGAATGCTAACAGGTCATGGTGAATCTCTCTTTCTAGCGAAGTGATCCTGTTATTATCAACATGCACCCTATCTGCCACCGCAGCATAGGTACCAGAAGGTATATCGCCTGTTTCTTCCATGGCCAAAAGCACCGCTAACTCTACCTTTAGCCAGTGTTCATACTGCGATTTGAGCGTCCACACTTCCTT
>JAGYNL010000169.1 GCA_018399865.1 Candidatus Bipolaricaulota bacterium
ACCTTCATCGGTTATTACATCCCTCACTTTCAGGTCGCAGATTTCTGAAACGCGCAGGCCGGAATCAATGGCTACATGCATTATCGCCCAGTTGCGAACAGGATTCTTACGACCGTCAACGCAACCTCCCGCCGCCACCTTACGAAAGTGATCCTTAAGGGCTAGCACTTGCTCTGGGGACATGAAATCTTCTTGGGTAATCTCTAGCGCCATTGTGCTACCATCCTTTGGCGTCAAAGATACCCGGCAAGCCCGCCTGACCTTCAGACATCTGTCGCAACAAAAGGGTACTTTTGTTGCGACTTCTACAAAGCGCACTTAAAAGGCCCTAATTATGCGCATTACAAGCCCACGCCTTATTTAGAACCATTCACCAGTATCTTGTATCCGGGGTATATACGAATACCAGCAAGCTGGATCAGGCCATTTATGAGCTTCTCAATCGATTCGATATTCCTCAACAATTTTCTTCTCTGGGCCCACTACTTCACCAACAACCTCTACATAAGCGGACAAACCAGAGTTAGCCAATTTCTCGCGCAGTAGTGTATCGAGCTGGAAAATACCAGCTGAATTAGACATTGCAATCTGTATCTTCACTGGCTTTAAATCCCCGTTCATTATCTCAACTTTCTTTATCGCCAATGCGGAAACCGCGTGAATGGAAGCCGAGCCTGCCTTAAACGGGATCCGCGCACGACCTGCTTCCATATCCAGAGCATCAGCTACCTTAACAACACCTGCCTCTATCGTAAGAGGTGGTGTTTGACGGCGATGAGCCAGGATAGCATGGAGAATCTCGCCCTCAATGATCGTCGCTTCGCGGATTGGGTAAATACCGTCAATTATTTCCTGGATCAATGCTGGAGCTAGGACCAAGGATAATTCCTCATGCCTATCCCGATGAATGACATGGCCAATATCGTGCAAAGCCCCTGCCAGACATACCACAACCTCGGCATCCTCATTAGAAAGACCATGATCATGAACAACGCCGGGCTCTATACCTCCCTGAACAAGCAAGCGTAGGAGTTTTATAGCAATGTTAGTTACTATCCTGATATGCACCGGTCCGTGATCGTTAATTTGCATGCGGTCAATTGCCGTTACGTTTGAGGCTGTCCAGAGGGTTGCAATTCTTTCCGAAGCGTCGATTCTACCAATTACCTTTTCCAGACGGCTGTTGCCATGAGTTGGGATATTAAGCCCCATTAGTTTCCTCCCTAAGCTTTTCCCACCAAAGCTGGTGTTCCTTTCTGGCTCTTACATCTGATTGCTGTTGCTCTAAGTACTTCACTCGTTGCCGTAGGAAAGCAATTTCTTCGCGCAACAGTCCTATCACCTCATCTGCTTCGCGCTGTTTAGCCATGTTTGTTGTCAATCCAGATGAAACCTCATGCGCGCTAGTAGCGTATTTTTCGGACTTCGATGTTAAAATACTACTGCCCTGCACTATGGTTAGCCCGCTATCGTATAACTCTTGTAACTCCCGCAATAAGGAGACCCCGGCATCACTTACAAGAATTTGGTTATTGGGACCACGCCGCAAGTGAGGATAAAGAAGGTCCTTTATCGCTTGGATCCGATTACGGACTTGGTTATCTGTGGCAAGCCCAAGAGCCTTTCGAAGATCGCCAATTGTATGCATATCAGCCTCCCTAGTTGTTAAGATACATTATGGCAGCCTCATTGCCAAAGCCTGCCTTCATCATTGTCGCCGTAGCCTCTATTTGGTAGGCTTTGCAATTGCTATGAACATTGTAAGGCTGGACGACAACTTAGCTGGCAAGATAGCAGCGGGAGAGGTGATCGAGAGGCCTGCATCTGTTGTCAAGGAACTCGTGGAAAATGCACTGGACGCAAAAAGTGAGACTATCAGCATTGAATTAGGCCAAGGTGGAATAAGCTCTATCATCGTCCGTGACAATGGTGAAGGTATAGACAAGGAAGATATTGTTCTCTGCGTACAAAGGCACACCACAAGTAAGATAGCAACTGAGGAAGACCTGTCTCGGATTTCGACGCTTGGCTTTCGCGGGGAAGCACTAGCCAGTGTTGCCGCTGTTTGCCATATGCGAATAGTTTCAAAGCCTTCAAGCCAAGAAACAGCACACCAACTAAGTGTGGATGGTGGGCAAATCGGAGCTGTTTTACCCGCATCACGGGCTGTCGGCACTACAGTCGAAGTTAAGGATCTTTTTTACAACCTACCAGCAAGGGCCAACTTCCTGAGTTCATCCAGAAGCGAATTCTTTCATTGCAATCGCGTTATTCATCGTCTTGCCCTAGGTTGTCCACATGTGGGTTTTAGTCTGAAGCATGATAATCGAGCCATTTTTTCTGCGCCAGCGGTCTTCGATCTGAGGGACCGCATAGGACAGCTCTACGGCGCCAAGATAGCTCGTCAGATGATCCCAATTGCCGAAGAGAAAGGAGACATAGCCGTAACTGGCTATATAAGCTCCCCTGAGATCAGACGAAGCAATAGACGTGATCAAATCATCTGCATCAATGGTCGGATCGTCGATGATCGGCAAATACGGTATTTACTACAGAATGCTTACCGTGGCATACTCCGCCCTGGCGTTTTCCCACTAGCAGTGGTTGAAATCGCGGTTCCCGCCAGCCAGGTCGATGTCAATATACATCCACGTAAGTTAGAGGTTAAGCTCGCTGATCGCAACACCGTGCAAGGCATTCTCAATCGAGCTCTTAAGACCGCCCTGGCCTCACGCTATGTATTACCCACACTATCTGGAAGCCCCACGCGATCACCTCAACCTATAACCGTGAACACACCGCCACAGCCAGTGCTGGATCTGGAGCAAGCAAGAAACATCAGATTTCAAGAGATAGAAGCCCAGAAAGTGAGAGTTAAAAGCGACCGCAGAGCCATAGGCCAGCTCCAGCAGACCTACATCCTTGTTGAATCACCAGAAGGCCTGGAAATTATAGATCAACATATCGCGCACGAGCGTATTCTCTATGAGAAGCTATTAAGACAAGTAAAGGAAGGGAAGGTTACGCAGCAGCGATTCCTTCTACCAGTGCGCGTCGAGCTTGCCTTCGATAGCATTTCTAGACTTACACAGGAGAAAGACACCCTAATGGAAGTAGGAATTGACATAGATGACTTCGGAGGCGGTACACTGCTGGTCCGTGGGTATCCGTCACTACTGGCCAGAAATCAAGCTCAGTACGGATTTAAGGAATTACTTGAGAAACTAGTTGATGCACTGGAACAAGGAACCACACTCAAAGAGGTCTTATTCGATCATCTAGTCGCCGAGCTTGCTTGCCAAGGTGCAATCAAGGCCGGACATAGACTGTCGCTTGATGAACAGCAAGAACTCGTAGATAGGCTGCTAACCATGCACAATCCATATAGCTGTCCACACGGACGTCCGATCATCTTTGCCATATCGCGTCATGATCTAGACAGAAAATTCAAGCGGGCTTAGAACTGCAAGAAAGACCTAACACAGTGATGCGTGATGAGTAAAGGGTGATGTGAGCAGAGGACTAAGGATCAAGGGGTAAGGATTATTGTTGCTTGCCAAAAACCAACGTGGCAGGCAAATCAACGTGGTACACCAGGTACCACGCTACAAAACCAAGAATGTCCTATTGATGTAGCGTCGTAGTTCATCTGGGACGTTGCGCCTTTGATCTTCTGTAGCGTTGCACCTTGCCTGCCCTGTGAAATAGAGACCTTTTCGTGTATTTCACCGGGGCGTGCAACGTTACGCTTTTGTGAGAGTCAATTCCGCAGGGACGCAGAGGGGGCTGGCTCGGCTGAGCAAGGCCAGGCTGTCCCTGTCTGGTTTTGTAACTACTGACTGCTGACTGCCGACTGGTGACTGTGCCTTTTTGACGTGGTAGATAAACTACTCACGCTACATCACACGCTGCGCGAAGCAAAGCCGGTACTAATAGGCAGTTCACGCGAGAAAAACGCTTGTGTTGGTCTTGGTTTACCAGGTATGATGTGAAACCATCTCAAACCGATATGAGGCTATACCGTACAAATACGCTAGTAATCTTTATAATGATACTCCGTATAGTAAGGATTATTGTGCTTGGTATTAAAGTCGATCTGATGATAGCCTGACCTAAGTCATTAGTGAGGTTTACAGGT
>JAGYNL010000170.1 GCA_018399865.1 Candidatus Bipolaricaulota bacterium
CTGAAAATTTCTCCCTTTTCCTAAACCGTGATACTGGCGGCGGTAGTCAAAGAAGTCCTGGACCGCTTTGTCATTGCACCACTGAAATGATTCAAAGTGCTCGCGTGCTTGTTGCAGCTTAAGCCTCTCACGGTGAGCGATAAGCCGAGTGCACAAGGGCACTAGTTCGGCTGCGATCTTGCGGCGAGCAAATGGATGATGGTGGGTGTGACTGATGATCAGGCTGAGGCGCTTGAGTTCACTTGCTACATCGTGCCTGGCAAAGCTATATTGCCGTCTTTTGCTTCTCTTGGGTAAAGGAAAAGCGTTCGTTAGAAGTCGTATCGCTATGATTGATCCAGCAGCAACAAATGCTATCCAGAACATGAGCTGTGGCAGCCGATGGATATACCATTGTAGGACCATGAATGACTCTATGAGTGGAGTAACAACCAATCTTCGGAACATATCGCGCAGTGGAAAAGCAAAGACCAGTGTCAAGCCAATAAAGATGCTAAAGCCAGCCAACATCAGGAATAGCTTAAGCTTGCCATTCATGCTGGTTCCTCTAAAACGTATGTCCTATGAATTGATTGCAGACAAGACATAGCTTCGTTGACAAATTCTGCTCCACTTCGTCCTCCGTAACGAACGGCCTCGAAAATCGCCGTTAGTCGGTCAACATCATCATCCTTCATTCCTCCCTGATGCAGGCGCAATGCAAACTCTCGCGGCGTCAAGAAGGAATAGTTTTGAACTTGCTCATGATTGCTCATGATCTGAGTCATCTCGTGATAGCAGAGAAGAATCGCTGCGCGCGGGTCATCACCTGAGATAATCCGCCGGGCAGCAAGACCAGCGCTTTTGCCTAATTTGTTTAGGACGCTTTCTTTATCTACAGAACGTGAGCGTATCAATGGGTAGATTTTGACGAAGAAGACGACGGCAAATAGAGTAAGGAGCAAGGAAGATCCTAGGGTAATCAGTATCACTTGCCAGTTTGTTGGCTCAACTTGAGGAATATCGACCCGTACTTGTTCAACAGGCGGAGCCGCTCCAATTTCTGTGCCCATATTCGTTTCTAGTACTGCTGATTGATCGGATTGCGGGATTTCTCCTATATAGACTAGGATTAAAAAGAGCAGTAAAAGGACAAGAAAGATAACCGCAAATTGCTTCCTGTGTTCTCTTGAGAAAATAACGAAGAGCAGAATTGTCGTTGCCCCCAGTGCAAAAATGGCTTGAATCAGTATTCTTAGCGTATCTTCTCCCCACGTTGTCCCTGGCGGGCTTACTGCTGGATCGAGCTCTCCGAAGCTGGTAAATGGGTTTGGAAGGCGCTTGCCAGGAAGGAGAGTCAGGTTAGCCATGCCTGAGATCAGAATAAACAAGTCAGCAACCAAGGCGATCAAGACCAAGCTGACCAATAGTCTTGTAGAGTTCATGCTATGTGCTTTTTTCACGACTGATCAGCCAATTATCCTCCCTATTGCTTGAAGCTTCAAAGGGCGTCAGCCCTGATGTTGGAGTACATATAAATGCAGATAGGCGTGAGGGTAGCGTATTATCTAACAAGCTAATATTGTGTAGATAGCTATTCCTTCCGTTTAAGCCCCAGTTCCGCCAGTTGAGCATCGTCTACAGGCATAGGAGCCTCTGTGAGCGGACATATCCCCGCAGTGGTCTTAGGAAAGGCTATTACGTCTCGCAGTGACTTTCCGCCGGCCATCAGCATGACTAGTCTGTCTACACCCAAAGCAAAGCCAGCGTGTGGAGGTGCCCCATAGTCTAGAGCGTTTAAGAAGAAGCCAAACCTGCTATCTGCGCTTTCCGGAGTTATACCAAGCATTTCAAACACTTTCTCTTGGATAGCGCGTGAGTGAATTCGGACGCTTCCACTTCCCATCTCGATTCCATTTAAAACTAAATCGTAGGCGTTTGATCTTACCGCTAGTGGGGACTGGTCCAAAAGGTGCATATCCTCTGCGTTTGGAGAAGTGAAGGGATGGTGTTCGCTGGCAAGACGACCTTGCTCATCTAATCCGAAAAGCGGAAAGTCGGTAACCCAAATGAAGTTCCAACCTTGCCCTGCAAGCTTTTCTTCCTTAGCTATGGCAAGGCGAATAGCTCCTAGACCTTGCTCAACCCCTTCTCCTGCAAGTATCAGTATCAGGTCGCCTTGGTTTGCCCCAAAGGAAGAGATAATAGATGCAATAATCTCCGGGTTTATGTACTTGGATAGCGAAGTGGAGGGCTCCTCTAGGACCTTTATGTTTGACAGGCCTTTTGCTCCCATTGCCACAGCAATTTCCCCTAATCGGTCAAGTTGGCTGCGCGAGTAGTTAGCGCATCCCCTGGCGCAAATTCCGGCTACCTTTCCACCGTTTAATACAGTCTCTGAGAAAACACGAAATCCACAACTCTCAACTATTGATGAAATGTCGCGTATTTCCATTCCAAAACGCAGGTCAGGCTTATCCGAGCCGTAGCGCGTAAGTGCCTCGGCATGCGTCATCCGTGGAAATGGGATTGTAAGATCAACTGATAGTAGATTGTGGAATGTGCGCTGTAGTGAGCCCTCAAGGAGAGAGAAGATCTCGTCCTTTCCTGTGGGAAAAGAGACCTCCAGATCAAGCTGTGTGAACTCCGGCTGGCGATCTGCACGCAGATCCTCGTCGCGAAAGCATTTCACTAGTTGGAAGTAGCGATCTATTCCTCCAATCATGAATAGCTGTTTGAACAACTGAGGAGACTGCGGCAGGGCATAGAAGGATCCCGGAGACAACCTGCTAGGAACTAGGAAATCACGTGCTCCTTCTGGGGTGGATTTGGTG
>JAGYNL010000171.1 GCA_018399865.1 Candidatus Bipolaricaulota bacterium
GTCTTTTCAGTGATTGCTACGATCTCGCCAGAGACGTTGTTGTGGAGGGCGTCCGTATCAATCCCCGCAGGTGATCCTCCGTCCTTCACTTTCTTCCCAGTCGCCCCATCAAATACCACTAGGTGCTCATCCGTTGCAGACGCTGGTCCTTCAATCCGCTCGTCCACATACTCTGCCATTGCCCCAACTTCAAGAACCGAACCAATCGGAAATGTATAAGCCGCTTCGCTTTCTACATTCCCTAAAGTACAAGCTGTCAAACCTGTAAGCTGGTTAGTGCTTTTTCCGGTATATTTGTAATAAGCATAATGGCTCCAGTCATCCGTCCTCACTGTAAGATAACCCGCGCTCTCAAAAAGTGAACAGTCCGCGCCATTGATTGTCGCGTCCGTGCCATGCACGAATTCTGCAGATAGTGTTGTATATACATTGTTTACAGGCTTTGGCATATCTCCCCCTTTCTCATTATCCTCTCCTTGTAAGAGCCGCCACTGTCGATCTGCTGCCTGTCATCAACCGACTCTTATGCTGTATCTTATCAATCACGAGATCACTTACCTCGTCCTGTCCCAAATAGACATGCTCCTCTACATATACCTGTATTGGCTGGGCATTTTGGCCATAAGGGATCACCGTTTCGCCGCCATGTACCATTCCCAGCAACGGCTCCCCAATAGGGCCTGGAACAATACCTCCTTTGTCGAACATAGCGACAATGCCTGCCCCTATCATTGCTCCGGTCAGCGCGCCTAAAGTAGCCCCTACAAGAGATGTGCCGAAAGTCAGAGGCATCAATGCTCCTCCAATTCCGCCTACAATAGCCCCTGCAGCAATCCCAACCACCCACTTCATAGTGCTCTTCAAAGCATCTATTGCGGCAGTTACATCACCAAGTTCTTGTATAACGTCATCGAACCTATCGAGATTCTCTAAGGCTGTTAAGAATGTGCTAAATTGACTCTCGATGTTTTTCCAAATCTGTTCCCAGTCTTGTTTGTTCAGCCATTCCCATACGTCACCGATTAGGCCCCATACCATCTTGATAAACTCTACACCACTAGCAACTATGTCAGGGGCAACGTTGATAAGCCAGTCGAACCCTCGGGTTAGCCAGTCAACGATCGTATCTACCACGCCCCCTCCGATAGCGTCAGAGATTGTAGAAAAGATCGAGTCCAATGAACCTACCAATTCAGGGACTTTATCAGACACATAATTCCAAAACTTGATCGACCCTTGCTTAAAGCTTTCCAACAAACTAGCCCAGTCAGATATCCCATACTTCGTTAGCAGCCCCTCTATAGCTGTTGCAATGCCTTCTACTACCGCCGTTGCCCAGGCCGGTATCTCTATACCTCCGCCGGTTGGCTCGGTATAAACCTGCCCAGGAGCAGCAGCTTCATACGCTCTTAGTTCGCGCTTCCATGCACTAGGCACGCCAATCTCAACTGCTCTTTCCATTTCGTTGTTGACCTCTTCTTGCACTCCGAGCCAGTCTAGTATGTGCTTTAAGAGTGCCGCTAAGGGCCATAAGAACTGTCCGAAAAGGTTGGCAATGGCTTTCCATGCTCGTGAGCCTTGCTCTTGTACTGCCTGGTACGCATCACTTTTCTGAATCAATCCCATAATTGTGTTGATCAGGCTCGAAAGATAGTTTGCCAGCATACTAATACCCGCATTCAATAGGTCGAAGCCTTCTAGAGTAAGCATCTGTAGCGATGAAACGAATGCGTTCAGGGTTATGCTCATTAAGTCGCCCAATGTGCCAAATGAACTGAATACTGTGTTGATCACACTTGCCGCTTTTTCAAAGGCAGATATGTAAAAGGCGAGGGCGTCTTCCAACTCTTCCTTTCTCTTTTCGAGGTCGCCCACGAAAGCGTTAATGATAGCTTGTATCAGACTTAACGCGGCAGAAAGCAGATCCAAAGCCCCTCCGGTTATGAAGGCGCTGGTTGCAGCTTTAACGTTGCCCTCCTTCAATAGGTTGATGGCTTTGTTTAGCATTGGGAATGAAACAGTAGCTGTATCGGTAACAACTGTCCCAAAATCAATTGTGGCACTAACTGCCTCTTGAACAGCCGATGGCAAAAAGTATCCTAAAACGTCTTTTGCTTTCTCTCCATACTCTTCTAAGTTTTCATGCAAGGCAACCAACACAGGGCTTACGCCTTTAAGATCTGCGTAGAACACCTGCATTGCGCTTCTCAGTTTTTCTGCTTCCTCGAGAAAGCCGAGCTTTTCCATATCCTGCGTCCAGCTTTCTACGACGCTCTCTGCCTCTCCGAGCGACTCTAGCATATCATGTACGCCCTCTATATCCCCCATACCCAGAGCTTCTTCAATGCGGTCCTTAACTCCTGCAGTGGCCCCTTCGGATAACAAAAGGTCTAGCATTTGCTGCCTGAAATCTTTTCCAGTGCCTTCGACGATACCAGCGATCAGCTCATATCTCATTCGGGCCAACGGGTCCAAAAGAAGTTCTATGGATTCTTTCATATCCTCCAGGGCGGTTACGTCTTCTCCGGCAATCCTCATCACGGAGATAAGATCATCCATTGTAGACAGTAGTGTTCTTTGCCCTCCCACAATTAACTGAAGCACTTCCGTTTCTTCTATTACAACGTCATTTGCCTGGGATAATGAGGCCGCCGTTGCCATAAGGTCGCCACGAGTTTGTGCAAAGGTTTGTATTGCTTCCGCTGCTTGCATCCAGTTACCACTAGACAGAGCTTCCATAGCTGGTTCCGTGAACATATCGCGGAATGCTTCTTGTGCTGCTTGAGCTGCCTCTCTGGCAGCCTGTTCAGCTTCCCTCGCTGCTTCTTCCGCTGCCCTTTTTGCCTCTGCCGCAGCGCGCTCTTGTTCACGGGCTGCTTCTGCCGCTTCCCTCTCAACCCGCGCCGCTGTTTGAGCCATTGTCTCGCCATACTCATATCCCATACCAGCCATCTGTTCCCAGTACGTTTTTGCCTTCTCTTGTATAACGGCAGGGAAAGTCGAGCCTTCACCGAAGATCTGCTCTAGCTTGCCAGTATCTAGTGTTCTCAGAACCGCATCTATATCTGATATGGCCCCCATGAAATCGCCTAGTGTTCCTGCTTCTTCTGCTGCCGCTGTGGCCTCACTAAGAACCTGCTCTATTCCTGCTGTTAGGCCGGAAAGATCAAGCGCGTTTATCCGATCTGCGAAGCTATTGGCAGCATCACCAGCGATATTGAGGAACACTGCTAGAAAGTCAGCCTCTCCTTCCAGCCGTATAGCGGAAGCGATCATCTCTTCATTTTCGCCGGCAAGGGCCCGCAAGCTGTTGGCTCTGGTTATCATGCCTTGAACCAATTCTCTGCCTCTTGCCACAATCTGATCAATCCCATCTGGGAATTCTGT
>JAGYNL010000172.1 GCA_018399865.1 Candidatus Bipolaricaulota bacterium
GCTTCGATTGCCATGTTGGCCATGGTGAACCTTCCGGCCAGGCTAAGCCCATCGATGGTATCACCGCAGAACTCAATTGCCTTGTACAAAGCGCCGCTGACCCCGATCTTGCCGATGGTGTGAAGTATCAGGTCCTTGGCTCCCACCCAGGGAAGAAGCGCTCCTGAGTAGGAGATCTTCATTGTCTCGGGAACACGCATCCAGATTTCACCGGTGGCCATGGCAGCAGCAATATCGGTTGAGCCCACCCCGGTAGCGAACGCGCCAAGAGCTCCGTAGGTACACGTATGCGAGTCTGCGCCAACTATCACATCTCCTGGCAAAACCAACCCCTGTTCGGGAAGTAGGACATGCTCGATGCCCATTCTTCCCACTTCGAAGTAATGTGCGATGTTATGCGCATAAGCAAACTCGCGCATGAGCTTACACTGGGTAGCGGACTTAATGTCCTTGTTTGGGGCAAAATGGTCGGGAACAAGAACGATCTTCTCTGGATCAAAGATCCGATCTGTTCCAATGCTCTCAAACTGCTCTATGGCTATTGGTGCCGTAACATCATTAGCCAAGGCAACATCGATGTGCACCTGCGCGAAGTCTCCCGCTCGAACTGGGCTAGCTGTGTGAGCTGAAAGGATCTTCTCTGCTAAGGTTTTTCCCATTCTTATCAAGTCCGCGTTCTTTGCTAAGGGCAGCAAGAGCTGCTGCGTCCCATTTCAGGGCCCACGCCCCATTACCTTGCGCCTCGCTCAAGGCGAAGCGGTCCTCTTGCAAGGGCCGCCCTTGCCTGCCTTCATTCATGTTCATTTGTCCTCCCTTCTTGCTTTGTGAGTAAACGGTTTACTGCGTTCAGATAGGCCTTCGCACTAGCCACTATGATGTCAGTATCGGCACCGTAGCCGTGAAAGATGTTTTTGCCATCGGTAAAGCGTACGTTTACCTTTCCTTGGGCGTCGATTCCCGAGGTTACTGCGTGTACGCTGTATTCAAGAAGCTTGGCCTTAGCCTTAACAATCGCATCGATGGCTCGGTAGGTAGCGTCGACCGGACCTGCTCCGACGCAAGCCTGTACATATTCCTGAGAATCGCCATGGCAGAGTTTCACGGTTGCCGTAGGCATGCCTGGCCGTCCGGCAACAACCTGAAGATCAACCAGCTTATAAACCTCCGGCGGCTGGTAGAATAGATCAGCAATGAGGGCTTCCAGATCAGCGTCAGTTACTTCCCGCTTTTTTGCGCCCAATTCCTTAAAACGGGCAAACGCGATATCGACCTTTTCCGGGTCCAGCTCGTAGCCCATCTGAGCCAGGCGCTGCTGCAGGGCATGTCTACCCGAGTGTTTACCCAGCACAAGCCTGGACTCAGTAAACCCAACATCTTGCGGGTTGATTATTTCGTAGGTAGTTGGGTTCTTTAGCAACCCATCCTGATGAATTCCGGCCTCGTGAGCAAAAGCATTTGAGCCTACTATCGCCTTGTTTACCTGGATCCCTATCCCGGTAAGGTTGGTGACCATGCGGCTTGTTGATGTTATCTGGAAGGTATCAATGCCGGTGGAAAGATGATAGGAATCTTTCCTGGTCTTAAGAGCCATTACTACTTCTTCTAAGGCAGCATTGCCTGCTCGCTCTCCAATGCCGTTTATGGTTACCTCTGCCTGCCTTGCTCCGGCGCTTAGCCCAGCCAGTGTATTAGATGTAGCCATTCCAAGGTCGTTATGGCAGTGAACTGACAAGGTCACCTGATCAATCCCGCGAACTCTTTCTTTTATTCCTCTGAGCAATGCTGAGAATTCCTCGGGCGTACTGTAGCCAACCGTGTCTGGGATGTTGATCACTTGTGCTCCAGCCTCCAGCGCTGCTCTAATCACCTCATACAGGAAGCCAGGATCGGATCTTGTAGCGTCCTCGGCAGAAAACTCTACATCGTCGCAGTACTGTTTGGCATAGGAAACCATCTTATGAGCTCGAGAAAGAACTTCCTCAAGACTCATGTGAAGCTTGTCCTTCATATGTATCTTGGATGTGGCAATGAAAACGTGGATTCTTGGTAAAGCAGCTTCCTTGATAGCCCTCCACGCTTGGTCAATGTCTCCTTCTACTGCGCGAGCAAGAGCGCAGACAACTGGGATACTAGGGCTCTCGCTTATAGCTTGTGATACTTCCTTAACAGCATGAAAGTCCTCCGTTGAAGACGAAGGAAAGCCTGCTTCTATCACATCTACACGCAAGCGAACCAATTGACGGGCAAGCTTCACCTTTTGCGCTATACCCAATGATGCTCCAGGGGACTGCTCCCCATCGCGCAGTGTAGTATCAAAGATGTATACACGCTCACCTGCTTTCTCTTGCATTAGCTGGCCTTTTTATCCCAGTTCTCCGGGCGAAGCGCTCGAACTGCTGCTCCCGCTTGCCACAGCTCCGACTCATGAATCAACTTAAGCTCATCGTTTAATCGCTGCTTGTAGTCAGGCGCGCTG
>JAGYNL010000173.1 GCA_018399865.1 Candidatus Bipolaricaulota bacterium
TCATCCCAATTGCGTTATCCAAAGATGTACTAACCGCAAGCGTCGGACATAATCCAAGCAGGAGAACAAACGTTGGATTAGACCGCACAATCCCTTTTAAGAAGTTCTTGCCAAAGGAGCTCATGGCTGTTCCTCCCCATTTTGATCTGAAAGTTCTTTTGTGACCACTTCTCTTACCGCGTTCACAACAGCAGTAGAGCTAATGGTTGCACCAGTTATCGCATCGATCTTTCCTCCGTTACGGGTTAGGGCAACCTCATCTGCCGAAATTCCGGGAAATTGATCTAGAAACTCCGCATCGGAGATCTTGGCGCCCAAGCCAGGTGTCTCCTGCTGGGAGATGATCTTTATGCCCTGCAATGACTTCTTGTCCGGCTTTGTGCCTACAAGGATATCGATCGCTCCCCCATAACCGCGGCCCTCAGTCATGAACGCATGCCCAATTGTTTCGCCATCAGCCTCAGCTGTGTACATACCGGTCGTTTCATCGTAACTAAAGGACTGCGTTTCTGGAAACAGGGCACAGAGCATCTGTTGTACTTCCTCCTGTTTAGCGCAAGCGATCTTGTCCCTGGTAACTTGATCAGTCAAGGTGAGCGCCACAATAGACACAATGACAACCAATGTCAGGAAAATGACCGGCCAGAAGCCTTTCCCTCCGCTCATGCTTCCTCCCTTGCCTTCCTAACGGTTCCAAACACCTTTGGGCGAGCATAGCGATCTATCAACGGGGTAAATGCATTCATCAGCAATATCGAATAGGCAACCCCTTCAGGCATGGTCCCGAAAAACCTAATCAACACCACAAGGATCCCAGCTCCCAGAGCAAAGATCAGCTTGCCTTTGGTTGTCAGGGGAGTAGTGACGTAATCAGTCGCCATGAAGAATGCGCCCAAGAACAGGCCACCGGCTAGGATCTGAAATAGCGGATCCCTTCCAAGGATCCAGCTTAACAAAGCAACTGTACCAATGTAGAAAACAGGCACATGCCATTTGATTAGGCCGAAGGCAATAAGGATCAAACCACCGATCAAAACAAGCAGAGCGGAAGTCTCCCCAGCGCTTCCCCCTACGTTGCCCAAAAGCAAAGCCTTATACATCTCCAGCCTGCTAAGCGTGTAACTAAAGCTTTCACTTAAAGGTGTTGCTGTAGCTACCCCGTCGGAAAGCATGGATTGCACTGGAGCAATCCAGCGACTCAGCGTACCGGCAAAGGACACCGTAACAAAAGCTCGCCCAGCCAGGGCTGGATTGAATACATTTTGCCCCAGCCCACCGAACATTTCTTTAGCCACAGCTATGCTAAACACCGACCCTAAAGCCACGATCCACAGGGGAGAACGCGGTGGCATTACTAAGACAAAAAGGATAGCCGTCACGATAGCGCTTCCGTCAGCTCTAAATGGCCTCCTGCGCATCATCTTGGCTACGTATTCAGTCAGCGTAGCAGAGATGATAGCCACAGCCAGCATTAGCACTACATAGAGCCCGAAGAAATAGACTGCTCCTGCAGTGGGAAACAATAGAGCAAGTACAACCAAGTACATATCTTTCTTGATGGAGTTACTGCTATGGATGTGCGGCGACGAAGACAAGAGAAGTTGATCTTTATTCATTGCTTCACCCCGATTTTTCGCAGCTCAGCTTTCCCGACCTTGATGTAGGATACAAGCGGGATGTTAGCGGGACAGGCGTACGCACACGATCCACATTCAAAGCAGTTGTTGATATGAAAATCCTCCAAGCGTTCATAATCCCCGTGCTTAACAATATTGGCGTACTGCAACGGCATCAATCCCATTGGACATACCTCTATGCACCGCCCACAACGTATACA
>JAGYNL010000174.1 GCA_018399865.1 Candidatus Bipolaricaulota bacterium
CGAGCAGTTCGATCCTAATCACTATGTCGCTAATATCGACAATCCCTTCTACGCGAGATGGCCACTCTACAACCGTTACTCCTATGGCGGGCGGCAGCAACTCGTCAAGCCCTACCTCGGCTAGTTCATTTAGGGTTGACACGCGATACGCGTCAACGTGGTGGAGGGCTATCCTCCCGTGATACTCCCGTGCTAGAAGATAGCTTGGAGAGACAACAATGTCGGTTACCAGTAAACCACGCGCAATTCCCTTTACAAGGGTTGTCTTACCTGACCCCAGCGGTCCTATTAACGAAACAACCATGCCGTCGGAAAGCATGGCGGCTAGGTTTTCTCCTATTTCCTCCATGTCAGCGGGAGTGCGCGCAATAATCGTTTTGTCCATCTTCTGGTGGCCTATGAGCGCAGTACGACCCCAAGCTTTGCAAGTTTCTTCTCTAGTTTAGTTATTTGCTTTGTTACTTCGTCATCGGTTAACGTGCGATCACTTGCCCGAAACGAGACTTCGTAGGTTAGGCTTCGCTTCTGCGCTCCAACTTGCTCTCCCTGGTAAAGGTCGTACAAAAGGACTTCTTCTACCATCTTTTCAGATCGGATAAGCCCTCTAATTTGTCCTTCTGGAATATCGCTAGGAGCGACAAGCGAAAGGTCTCGTTTGCTGATAGGAAAACGAGGAAGCGGGCTATATACTGCTTTGGTGGGCTTGAACTCATGGGCCTTTCCTAGGTCAATCTCAAATACGATCACTCGGGGTTGGCCGGGCAGTAAGGCGATGATTCTCGGCTCTAGTTCTCCAAAACAACCGAGGTTATCCTTGTGAGTTAGAAGTTCACCTGAACGCCCTGAATGCAGGAAAGGCGCTTTCGATAGTTCTGTTCTTGTTGGCACGTTGAGCTGTTCGAGCAGGTTGGTGATAATCCCCTTTGCTAGGAACAAATCAAATTGCTCCTTGCCGTGTAGTGGGATATTGGTTCGGCCAAAAAAGGCTCCCGCTAATGACTCCCTTTCACCACGGGTTACAGAGAAGATTCGTCCCATTTCAAAAAACATCCCACCGGCTACGCGTTGGTTAAGATTTGATTCAACCACCGAGAGAAGGCCTGGTAGCAGGCTTGTGCGCATAGATGTTTGTGATTTGATCATAGGGTTGCGCAGTCTCACCAAATCATCACCGGGAATGCCCAAAGTTTCTCTCCAACGGACTTTGTCGAAGCCATCGGTGACTATCTCATTCATTCCCAGGCCCGTTAGAATGTCTCGCACTCGATCCTTGTACAGCTCAAATTCGTCCTTAGTCCCAAGCTTTATGATCGCCTGTGGTGGAGTGGATGGGAAGCAATCGTATCCATACATACGCCCAACTTCCTCTACCAGATCTGCTTCACGTATAAGGTCACTTCGGTAGGTTGGGATAGTAGCTATCAAATCGTCGCCTTCGGCTTGTGTTTGAATCTTCAATCGATTTAGTAAGTTGGCGATTTCTTTTACATCTACATTGATGCCGAGAAGCGATCTAACCTTTTCGGTGCGTAACAGCAGCTTCCTTTCTTGGATCTTTGCCGGGGATGAGTCAATGATCCCAGCATGAACCTTAACGCCGAACAGCTCTTGCAATAGGTGTGCTGTTCGATTGGAGGCATCAACAGCTCCTTGGGAATCGACACGACGTTCGAACCGTTGCGAAGCTTCGCTTTGCAGGCCAAGGGCACGCGAGGAGCGTCTGATAGAGGCTCCTGCAAATACCGCCGATTCAAGCAAAAGACGTGTGGTGTCTTCTTTTATCTCACTTCGCTTGCCACCCATCACTCCTGCTACCGCAAGGCCTCCATTCTCATCGGTTATCATTAGAATGTCTTCGTCGATCTGCCGGTCAACATCGTCTAGCGTTCGAAACGTCTCTCCGCTGCTGGCGCGTCGAACGGTAATTGTTTTTCCTATCCGGTCAGCATCGAAAGGGTGCAGCGGCTGGCCCAGTTCCAGCATCACATAGTTTGTGATATCAATCACATTGGCTATTGGCCTCATGCCTGCCTTCAGCAAGCGGTGCTGCAAGCGAAGCGGTGATGCTACTACCCGTATGTTGCTCATCAAGCGCGCAGTGTAACGGGGCGTATCCCGTTCATCTTCTACAACTACAGAGAATCCTTCCTCTTGAATGGAGGGTTGACTTTCTTTAACGGATAGATCAAGTTCGAGCAGTTCTTTCCCGGTTATTGCAGCTACCTCACGGGCTATACCGTAGATTCCCATGCAGTCAGGTCGATTGGAAGGGACCTTTATTTGGAAGATGTAGTCATCAAATTCGAGTAAGTCGTTGATGTTGGTTCCAAGCGATAGATCGAGGGATTCATCAAAGTTCCAAATCCCCTCAGATTTTGCTTCCAGGCCTAGCTCGGCCTTTGAACATATCATCCCGTGTGAGGTCTCTCCGCGTAGTTTACGCTTTGTTATCTCAAATCCGCCGGGAAGTACCCCTCCAACGGTAATCACGGGCACCAGCCGGCCTTCTACGACGTTGTCCGCGCCGCATATTACATCCACCTCATCGCTACCGATGTCTAAATGGCAAAGAGACAGGTGATCAGAGTTTGGGTGTGGAATACTGCTTATTACTTTCCCGACGAACGCTCCCTTTACACTTGGAACACAGGTGATCTCCTCCACCTCCAGGCCGGCGAGCGTTATGCGTTCGGCAAGACTATTAACTGCTTGCTCTGTAACCTCTATGTCTACATACTCAGCCAGCCAGCGATATGGAACCTTCATCGTTCACCTCATCTAGCTTTCAGCACTCAACAATTAGCCTTCAGCACACAGTCGTCAACTATCAGCTATCAGCTTACAGCCATCAGCGCTCAGCTTGAGACAACCGGCTAACCGCTGTCATCTTGCGGCCTACAGCCAGCATCTTACATACGGGCAATCCGCGTTGCTGCCGTATGCTTGTAGCTGATAGCTTACATCAAGCTGCTACAGCGAAAATCCGAAGTAGAATACGCCCATTCCATCTCCTTGAATCGGCCTTGCGTATCCAACTACGGCCTTAAACGGGAGAAGCCCACCGATGGCGGAGACATTGAGCGACTCTTCTATTCCAGCTTCCACATAAGGGCTAGTTTTACCTAATTCGTCCATATTTGTCCAACTTTCTCCTGCAGCAATGAATAATCTTGTCCGAGCGTCATCAACCATTACTATGCCTGCCAGGCTGTAGGGCAGGCTTGCGCCAGTTGGAACTTCTATTGCCAGAAGCCCATATAGCTTGTGTGTGCCGTAGGCATGGCTTTTGACCCACTTTCCTTTTTGTGATATGCTGCCAAAGCTTATAAGCTCAGTAAGGTCAAGCTGCAATGACTTGGGAAGAACTCCAAAGCCTACCCCTAGGGTAACAGTTCCTTGTAAGTATACTTGCGGGATAATTCTTACCTCATCTGAAACGGTAAGCGATACACGTCCGGCACCTTGCGGGGTAAGATCAACATCTATATGGGATTTACTTGTTCTATTCAATGTGGCAAGCCTTGTAAACCCAAGGTGAATGTACTCGATTGACTGTTGGTCTGAGATGATGCGGTGGCCTGAGATAGTGAGGGCCCCAGTTGAGGCCAAATATCTCCCTGCTGAGCCGGTATTTATAGGAGAAAACATTGTGTAGGTATAGCCAATCTTACCTATAAGTTCAGATCCGCTTAATGTTGTGTTTAAGAAAATGTGATTTGACCTTCCCTTATATATGTCGGCGCTTAGTCCTGCTTCTGCAATTGTTAGACTTATTCGGTCAAGGTAAGTAATAGTGAGTCCCTTTGCTGTTGGATTCGGGTGAATAACGTACGCATCAAGAGGAAACGCATTTATACTTGTCACAGTAGCAAATTTGACCGGATCGTTGTTGTTTAGACGATCGCGGTCAGGTAAGAGATGGTCAGGGT
>JAGYNL010000175.1 GCA_018399865.1 Candidatus Bipolaricaulota bacterium
TAACCCTGCAGGAAGCGATATATACTGACGCAAGCCAGGGATCAATCGACCGACGAAGGTGGTTATCTCACCATGCTTGCGATACGCTTCCTCCGCTCGAAAGTATGCGCGTGGAGTTAATCCAACATACTTTCCAAATCGAAGTACGAGAGGCCTGCCCAGGCGAAGCGATATCCAATAATTGAACAAGGCTCCTAGTATGGATCCGATAATACCCAAAAAAACGACTATCCATAGGTCCATCTTTCCTTGACTTGCCAGGTATCCAGCAGGAGGCAGGATGACCTCGCTGGGAAAAGGGAAGAAAGAGCTTTCCAGAAACATAGCGGCTAGTATTCCTGGATAGCCCATCTTATCCACAATCCCAACGATAACCTCAATAACGTGCTGCATATCTCCCCTTGCATATGCCCAAGAGCCTTATCACATATTGGGCAGCATAGCCCGGGCGCAAGCGACAATGCAACTTGGGTTGAAGATAACATCCAACCAGACTATGCTTGCAACCATGTGGCTCTTCTTAGTTATACTTGGAATTGTACAGGGGATTACCGAGTTTCTACCGATCAGCAGTTCGGGGCATCTTGTCTTGCTCCAGGTATTCTGGCGGCAACCGCAATTGGGATCAAACGATCTCTTACTGCTTGATGCGGTAGTCCATTTTGCCACCCTCATCGCTGTAGTATGGATATTCCGCAGTCGAGTAATACTCCTGGCTAAATCCCTGTTGGGAGAAAAACTTGCAGGCCACCTAACAACAAAAGAGCGCTTGGAGGGCAGGCGACTATTCCTGCTCATTGTACTTGGGACAGTGCCCACCGCCCTGATTGGGTTATTGCTGCAGGAACACATCGAGAACTCATTCAACTCACCCACAGCAGTGGGCATTAACCTTCTATTCACCGCAGCGCTATTATTCTTGGCCTCCCGCCGCTCCCACCAGAGAGAAAGTCCCATAGGATTTGCTGATGCGCTTATAATAGGAACCATGCAGGGCATTGCTATTTTCCCTGGAATATCACGAAGCGGGTTCACCATTGGCACTGGTTTGCTACTGGGGTTGCGTCAGGATATCGCAGCCGAATATTCCTTTCTGCTGGCTATACCAGCCATCATCGGCGCCCTTCTTGCCGAGCTTCTGAAGCTACATCATCAGATAAACCCATCCCTTATTGCTCCATATCTAGTTGCAGGAATACTAGCCCTCATAACCGGCATCATCTCTCTATACTTTTTGTTGCGGGTGCTAAAGCGCGGGCGCTTGCATTACTTTGCCTATTACTGTTTAGCTATTGGAATGTTCGCCCTATTAGCAGCAAGATATATCCTGGTATAGATTAAAAGGCACGTTATTGCTTGTTCATGCAATTCTGCTGGCTATCGGGCCTAATGAAGGCGTGCAACCTTATAGCCTATATTCAGTGCAACTTGCAGGAAGTATGCGCCCATTCTTTCGGAAAACGCCTTTTTTAGAAACAAACGTGGCAGGCCCCAGTGGAGTAACACTCCACGGGGCAGGCGAGCTGCGCACGCTACAACTAAAAACCCCTGTTTATGTAGCGTTGCACCTGGCTTGCCCCGTGAAAAGCCACCTTTTCATGTATTTCACTGGGGTGTGCAACGTTGGGTTTTGAGAAATCAATGCTGCAGGGGCCTTTCTGCGCCCGAAGGACAGACAGGCGCAGGGACGTGGAGACAAGAAGTATCATGTATAGTGAACACAAAAGGGAGCAAGAACATTCCTCAGCGAACTCAGCGCCTCGAGCGAGCATAGCGAGCGGGCGTGATAAAGTGTTTTTCTCATTAAAGGTTACACGCGTTTGTTGCTTATTCGATACGGCAAAAAAACCTCTTCTTTGCATGTATACTTAGATCAAAAAAGCCAATGCGAAAGATCAGTGCTTGATCGTGATCACTGGAGGTGTTTAAAAGAAATCATGAATGGCAAGCAAGAGCTATACGATTTAGTGATAAAAGGCGGAACCATCGTAACACCGCAGGAAACAATACAGGCTGACCTCGCGGTTATAGATGAGAAGATAGCTGCTTTTGGCCTACATCTATCAGGAAAACAAGAAATACAGGCTAGAGGGAAGCTCGTACTTCCTGGAGTGATAGATGCCCATACTCACATGGCGCTTCCTGTTGCTGGCACGCGGTCAAGTGATGATTTCTTGACTGGTACCAAAGCTGGTGCTTGCGGCGGCATAACAACCATTGTCGACTTCACGGTAGGAAGCGCTGAGACATCCATACCCGATGATATCGAAGCTAGAAAACAGACAGCAAAAAACGCAGCCTTGGATTATGCATTTCATGGGGAGGTTATCGGTTGGAGGCCTGGCCAGGAAGACCAGTTTCGCGATGCCTTCTCTCTAGGTGTTACAACATTCAAATTTTACACTGCCTATGGAAGCTCTGGCCGAAGATCTAATGGCGGCGTTCTTTACCATGCATTTCGCACCATTTCTGATCTTGGCGCAACAGCGCTAGTTCACTGTGAGGACGATGATCTAATCAGCGCTTTGGTTAATAAGCTATCTGACCAAGAACGCACTGAAATGATGAGCCTTGCTAGAACTCGGCCCCCAGAGTGCGAAGCTGCAGCAATAGAGCAGGTCTCATACTACGCCGATATTACAAAGGCTAAGGTACACATTGTCCATGTTAGCTCTGCGCTAGGGTTAGCTGCCGTAGCGCGCGCCAAAGCCCGCGGAGTGAGCTTAACTGCGGAGACTTGTCCCCATTACCTCTTGCTGACCAAGGATGTGTACGCAACACCAAATTCACGCCTTTATTCGGCAAGTCCAGCGCTTAGAACCACCGGTGACGCAGAAGCGTTGTGGAGCGGATTAAGAAACAGAACACTCGATCTTGTGGCAACCGATCACTGCCCGTTCACCAATCAACAGAAAACCTGGAAAGGATCCTTTCTAGATCTTCCCTACGGCTTACCCGGAGTAGAAACCCTGCTGCCGCTTGTTTATTCTGAAGGCGTTGTTCAAGGGCGACTCGCTTTAACCGACCTTCCATTGCTTCTCAGTCAAACCCCTGCAAGAGTAAATGGCATCTACCCTAGGAAAGGCACTCTGTCAATCGGATCAGATGCCGACATTGTTATCCTAGACCCAGAAAAAGAATGGACCATTAACGCTAAAGCACTACATATGAATACCGACTTTTCACCCTATGAAGGAAGAAGTGTAAAAGGGAAAGTGGACACTACTATATCGCGGGGCAGGATTGTTTATAGCGATAATAAGTTCACGGGAAAAGCAGGTTGGGGACAATTTATCTCTGCCCAAAGCACGACTCAGCCAATGACATAACCAGCAAAGACCTATACACTCTGGACTCGATGTTTGCTGGTGATGCCTTGCTATGCTTCAAACACCCGCAGAAGCCCCCTCTAAAGATGCTTAGCCAAGAGCTACAATGTAAACTGGAAACTTATCATCGTTGCCTGCCCTGCGCCAGATGTTCTTTCATCTGCTGTGTCATGAAATCGGCTTGTTGGCTCACAGAGGTGTGTCGCTTGGGTTCTAGTGATTCATAGCTACAAATAGCTAGCCTTATGTATTGACACGACCTTAGAAAATCACTATTATAGTTGCTGCCAGGCTGAATAGCTGCTTAGCCAATATAGGGAGATGTCGTGCATTTCCACAAGGTAAGAACCAAGAAGGTCGCCAGTGTTGTTGCCGAGCAAATTATACGCACAATCAAAGACGGTAGCTTCCCAGTTGGTAGTAAACTCCCTTCGGAGTTTGAGCTTGCCGAGGAAATGGGAGTTAGCCGTCCGACCATTCGTGAGGCTCTATCTGCTCTAACCGCCGTCGGCCTCATAGAGTCCAGGCCAGGAAGCGGAAACTACGTTCATAACGGAGCATCAATGATAGACACGATTGGCAAAGAGGCGGTTCTCGTTTTGGAGAGTGAATCAAGCTGCCTTGAGATCATGGAGGCTCGAGGGGTGTTTGAGCCTCCGGTTGCTGGACTCGCAGCCAAAAAGCGTACTGCAGAGGATGTTGAGCAACTCCGTTTGCTATACGAGAAACTGGGGCAATTGGCAGAAAAAGGTGACTTTGATCCCTACTTTGATACGGATAAACATGTCCACCTGGCAATCGTCGCCGCTTCACACAACAGCCTCGTTGCAGGAGCCTTGATCCCGCTGGTCAATACTATGGACCAGAAGCTGTACCGCGAATTTACACAGGACTATTATTTCAAGAACAAGCTTGGATTGGAGGATGTAGCGCTCCTACACGATGAGTTGATACAAGCAATTATTGATCAAAACAGCAAACTTGCGGTTCAGAAAATGCGCCAGCACTGGAAGCGAATGCAGGAGGCAGTTTCTTCACGATAGCTTTCCAAAGGAGAAAGATGAATCAGCATAAGGTGTGGGACGTAATACCACGTCTTACCCCCCTGTTTGCAGTTCTTATCGCTCTGCTTGCAGGAGCGGCGATGCTTGCACTTCTGGGAACCAATCCTTGGCAGGCTTATAGGGCGTTGTTCATTGGCGCATTCGGAAGCACTAATGCTCTAGCTGATACGGTAGTTAAAGCAATTCCCCTTTTATTTGTGGGGCTTGGAATCTGCATAGCTTTTCGTGGCGGGGTACTAAACATAGGTGGGGAAGGCCAACTAGTAACAGGCGCTATAGCATCTACAGCTGTAGCCCTGGCAATTCCTAGCTGCCCAGGTTGGCTGATAATTGTCCTATCTCTGCTTGCAGGAACCCTGGCTGGAGCTATCTGGGGTGGAATAGCTGGCTTTCTTAAGGCTCACCTTAATGTCAACGAAATCCTAAGCACTATCATGCTGAACTACATCGCCGTATTCGGGATGAATTACCTATTGCGGGGTGTGATGATGGACCCGTTACAGATAACGCTAGGATCGTTCACCCCACAAACGGCTCGTCTTCCCCGAGCTGCTGATTTACCACGTTTGGTTCCTACTCGTCTTCACTTCGGGGCAATAATAGCAGTAATTCTAGCGATAGCAGTGTATGTCTTGCTCTGGCGGACAACAATCGGATTTAGGATCCGTACAGTAGGAAAAAACCTGCGCGCAGCCCTAGCTGCTGGTATAAGGACGAAGCGTTACATGATTCTCTCTCTCGTTCTGGCAGGGGCCTTTGCTGGACTTGGAGGAGCTGTTGAGGTTCTCGGTTTGCATCACCGTATGTTTACTGATGGCTCAGCATTCGGCTTTACTGGTAGTGCCGGTTTCAACGGAATAGTCGCTGCCCTTTTTGGACAGTTGCATCCAATTGGCACAATTCCCGCTTCTTTTCTTCTGGGTGCTCTTTTGACTGGAGCAAACAAGATGCAACGAATAATGCAGGTTCCATCAGCCTTAATTGGAGCTTTGAACGGATTGATTGTTCTACTAGTAGTGGGAAGTGAGATTCTCCGTCGTCATCAGATGAGACACGCTGACAAAAAAAGCACCCAGGCAAGCGCCATTAATGTAAAGGAGGAGCCGTGACTTGGTCCGTAATCGTGGGAATCCTGAGCTCCGGTATACGCCTTGCTACACCGTACCTGTATGCTGGAGTGGGAGAGACAATCGGCCAAGTAAGTGGTGTTCTAAATTTGGGGGTAGATGGAGTAATGCTGATGGGAGCATATATAGCATTCTTCGTGGCCCTCCAAACGGGCAGCCTCTCCCTTGGGCTGATCGCCGCAGCTGGAATAGGAGCCATCTTTGGCCTGATCATGGCGTTTATAAGCGTTACCTTAAAGGCTGAACAAGGGATCAGTGGAATCGGTCTGTATCTTTTCGGTCTCGGCCTAAGCTCATTCCTGTTTGGAATAACCGTCAAGAACATCCAAACGATCGATGGTTTTCCTGATCTTGCTATTCCTGGACTGGCTAGTATTCCTGTTCTTGGCGAGGTCCTTTTTCAACACAACATTCTTGTTTACGTCGCCTTTGGCCTGGTGCCAGTCGCCTGGTTCTTACTCAACAAGACCCCTTTTGGACTCAAGGTCCGAGCGGTAGGACAAAATCCTGAAGCCGCTGACTCATTGGGAGTCAGCGTTTCGCGGGTCCGTTACATGACAATGGTAATAGGCGGTGTGCTCTCAGGAATCGCTGGTGCGTCCTTATCGATCGCCTTACTTAACACCTTTCAACAGAACTTAACCAATGGAATGGGATTCATTGCAGTGGCACTGGTCTATTTCGGCGGCTGGCGGCCGGTATTGGTGTTTGGGGGAGCATTGCTGTTCAGCACAGTAAACGCACTACAGATCTGGCTTCAGGTTGCAGGGGTTAATGTCCCTTCAGACGTTGCCTTGATGCTACCTTATATCGTCACCATCCTCGTTCTAGCGGCAATGGCAAAGCGGAGAGTTAACGCTCCTGCCGCTTTGAACAAGCGCTTTGAGCGAGGATAGAGCTAGGAGGTGATTGCAAAAGAAAAAGGTGGGAAGTTACTGGACATGCACATGTTTACAAACAGGAGGGATAAAATGAAGCGGACAGTTTTAACCTTAACACTAATGGCACTAATTGTATCTTCAGTCGCCATCCTGGGGTTCACTGAGCCATTTAAAGTGGCATTCGTAACCCCCAGCACAGTCAATGATTCGTCATGGAGCCAGAGCATGTACGATGCGCTGGTGATAATTCAAAATGAGATGGGAGAGGACAATTTCGAGTTTGTATATTCGGAGAACATGTTCGTGATCGCAGATGCAGCCGCAGCTA
>JAGYNL010000176.1 GCA_018399865.1 Candidatus Bipolaricaulota bacterium
GGGGGACACCCTTTTCATCGGGTATTGCATCTTCGCAGTAAGCCTCGCACAAAAAGGCGAGCATAGCCCGGTCCACACCCGCAGACGGCTCAATAACGTGAGGGATGTATTTTTCCCTGGTCTGCTCATCGAAGTACGAAAGATCCTTCCCACTGCCAACGTAGCGAGGTTGACCGTGCTCATCTAGCTCCACTACGAAATCATCGCCCTTTCGTACCAGCTTTCCCTCCATGTGGCTGCGAAGATCGAAGTCCCCACGATGTGATACACCTTCAAGTTCACCGTATTGTCCATCAGCTAAGAAAGGAAATGCGTATTCGATATCAGCAGTGCCAAGGCTGTAGTGTGCTCGCTCCTCAGCCGAGTGATCACGTAGCTGCAGTTTATGACTCTGCAAGCCAAGCGATGTATACCAGGCGAAACGGTAGTCGCGCCAGTATTCATACCAGCGTTGTGACTGATCCGGAGCACAGAAGAACTCTATTTCCATCTGTTCGAACTCGCGCGAGCGAAACGTATAGTTGCGTGGAGTGATCTCATTTCTAAACGATTTACCTATCTGGGCTATGCCAAACGGCAGATCAACCCGTGCGGTTGACATCACATTCTTAAAGTTGACGAATATCCCCTGTGCGGTCTCTGGGCGTAGGTATGCCTCAGATGAGGGGTCGTGTAGGGCGCCAACGTAGGTTTTAAACATAAGGTTGAACTCGCGCGGTTCGGTAAGATCACACTCAGTGTGCTCGCCGGGATGCTTACTTGGCTTACGCGGACACTGGCTTTCCGATATTTGATCCAGTCGAAAGCGCTGCTTACATGTCTTGCAATCGACAAACAGGTCGTGGAAAAGGTCGTAGTGACCACTTGCCTTCCACACCTGAGGGTGCATGATAATACTTGCATCAAGACCAACCATAGAGTACTTGCTGGGCGCGCCGGGCAAGGCCTGCGTATCATCATTTGCCCTTACCATATCCTGCCACCAGGCGTCCTTGATATTTCTCTTCATCTCTACGCCCAAGGGCCCGTAATCCCAGAATCCTCCAATCCCTCCATAGATCTCGCTAGACTGGAATATAAAGCCACGCCGCTTGCACAGGGCAACAATCTTGTCCATGGTTGTATCATCCATTTAGATATTCCTCCAAGTAGAAAAACAGAGTCAGACGTCACCTAGTATACTTAAAATCGGCCCTGCTCGAAACGTAGCCCAACTACAACGTATGGCTTGTTGGATGTTAACAGGCAGGCTAACCTTTAGGAAACCATTAACTTAACCGGTTTATTGGAGGAGGCTTGTTAAGAATTCTCTTAGTCGTCTTTGTGGGTGTTATCCTGTCTTGTATAGCAGTAGCAGCAAGTGAAAATGTGCTCCACTGTAATCTGGGAGAAGCACCTGCCAGCATAGATCCAAGCTTTGTCACTAAAGGCGCTTCAGCTCAGCTAGCGCATGCACTATTCCTGGGGCTTACCGACATTGATGATGACACTTTTGAGGTTATCCCCCGCCTGGCAAGCTCCTGGCAGACAGAAGATGGAGGCCTCAGTTGGATTTTCTATATGCGAAAAGATGCCATGTGGAGTGATGGAACTCCAGTCACCGCTCACGATTTCGTATTTGCAATCGAGCGTAGCCTGGGCCTCGAAGTGGCATGTCCATCTGCAGCAGCACTACAAATCCTCAAAAACGCGCAAGATTTTGCTGATGACGAGGCCTCGAGCTTTGATCTTGGTATAAGGGCGATTAATAACCACACGGTTAAGTTCACCTTATCCAAGCCAAACAACTGTTTTCCAGCGCTTGTAGCCGATCCCGCTTTTTACCCGCAGCCTCGAAGTATCGTTGAAGAGTATGGAAAGGACTGGATCTTGCCCGAGCACATTGTCACTAGCGGTCCATATGTGTTGGGCCAATGGATAAGAGACGATCGCATCGTCCTTTACAAGAGCGATACATACTACGATGCCGATAACGTTTCCATAGATGAAATCTACTGCCACATGTTTACAGATGAAGAGCTGCTCCTTTCCATGTATGAGCGCGGCAAGCTAGATGTTATTTCAATGAGCAAACAACTCACTGAGAGCGTAATGGCGAATACATCTATTGAAGGCCAGCTTCACATATACCCTGATGATCTCGAAGATAGCGTGCCTGATTGTCTGCCTGAAGAATCGCATAGCTATGCCGAGCTTAGTAAGCCGCATCTGATTCGTAGCTATGGGCTCTTTGGCATCCAGAAGTGGGAGAATTGGGCGATTAGCCGCTGAGGTGGAAAAATACGAAAAATGAAGACGCGACCCCGCGTCCTAGGGCTTTCTTCTTCGGTAGTCGCGCTGATCGATGCACTTGTCGTACTGGGCTCGCACTATCTTGATCCAATCCGTTCCATTGATTCCCCGCGAATCCTTTGTGGTCGGGCTTACAGGAAAAGCCGATGCTATCTTTATCCACCGATTCCGTTCTGCAGCAATTGCCCTGATCTCGTCTGCAACTTCTGAGAGATCCTGGTCTTGGCTGAAGACTAGCGCTACTTCGTAGTCATTGCGAATAGCACCGCGGATGATGTCTAAGCTTAGACGTACATCTACACCCTTCTCTTGTCCTACAAGAGCCGTGTATACCGACTTATCAGGTAGAGTGAACCGCTGGTTCCGATACCTAAGAGGACGTGAAAACGTATGAATACCGCTCCTGGACATGGCTCGTAGCTTGTTCTGCCAGAAAAGGTGCCAAAACTCGTCATCATCCACCGCTGGAAAACCCGTATAGAATGAGACCTCAGTCAATTGCCAACCGCGTGTGTCGCATACAGTCTTAGCTAGTTTCCCCACATCATAGTTGGGATACGTATACCCAAAAGCTTCTTTCGCCGCGTGGAAGAGGTTTTGCCCATCCACAAACGCCCATACTCGCTTGATGGCCGGTTCGTGAGGCATTATGTCTCCTGCCCAACACATATAACCCCACCCGGGCCGTTACCGGCAAGTCGGGTGGGGACCAAGTTCTTGTTACAGTATACAAGCAAACTGGACTTGAAGTCAATAGCAAATTTGTCTCACGCAAGATGAGCACAAGCGGAGGAAAAACGCAAAGAAGAATACGTCGCCGCAATCGACAGGAAGGATGACCGTAAGGCGGATTCAACTAGTAAGTGCAACTATAAAGGAGGTTTGGAATCCAAAAGTCTTCCTCGCCCGTTGCTTGATGCCCAATCATATCTACCTCATCGTTGTGCACGAGAAAGAATTAAGCATTGCGCTAGCAATGGGAGAAGTACATAGCCGATATACTTGAATTAGCTTAATTTGCTGACCGGACGCTCTCTTTGTCCTAGAAAGCCAGCACCTGGTCCATCGAGTTAAGTATTTTGTCCCCCCAATTAAGGGGCGGCGTCGCCGGTGCAGCTTGCGGAGGTCTCGTAGCGGGCAAGATCCGTTATGTTGAAGGAAGCATTAGAGGCAGCGTGGTTGGAGGGACGATCGGAGGTTTTTGCCAGCGCCTGTGTTGAACCACTACTATGCATGATTA
>JAGYNL010000177.1 GCA_018399865.1 Candidatus Bipolaricaulota bacterium
CTGTGTCACGTCTCTGCCAGAGGGAGCATGTTGCGCATAACTACCTTTAACTACCCACTCGAAACAGAGAGGAAGCGTTTTTCTATACAAGCAACTCAGCAGGATCCTGGTTATAGTAACGGCTTAGCTCATTGTAGAGATCAGGCAGTTGCTGGCGAAGCTGGCGCGGCTTCTCAAAAAAGAACTCAGTTGCAACAGCAAAGAACTCCGCTGGGTTAGTAGATCCGTACTCGTCAAGCAGAGTTCCCTTACCAAGCCTAGCATCACGCCTCAAGCGTTCATACTCACCTCCCAGGACACGTGACCATGACTCATACATAGAATGATGTGATAAAATTGGCGCGCCGTTCATAGCTCCGTCTTGCGCGTCTAGCTGATGCGCAAACTCATGCAATACCACGTTGTGCCCATCATGAATATCTGATGCTCCACGTCTTACATCGTCCCATGACAAAACAATCGCTCCCCTTGTCCACGACTCTCCAAGACGTGCTTGCAAACCCTCTGCCATAATCCCATGTCCCTTTCTCACCACCTGAGGCGCCAGATAGTGATAGGGATAAACGATGATGGAATATAAACCGGGAAAATAATCAGTTTTGCGATGCAGGAGTAAGATGCACGCTTGGGCAGCAATAGTGATCTTGATCTCGTCAGTTATCTTAAGGCCTGCCGCTCCCTCAAAGCGCTTCTCCCTTACGAAAATCAATACATCTTCTTCCAATTCCTTACGCTCATCAACAGATAGATATGCAGCAAAGGGTACGTTTCGATTCATTATTGCTTGCCACGAAGCAGGAAACGGGCGCTGCTTTATTCGCTCTCGCATACGTTGTTTGAGCCATCTACGCATTGAGCCGCCTCCTAAGCTCATTTTATAAAGCTAGTCATACCTTAGCAGTTGCTATCTATCCCAGCATACTACCTCATTATCCATAAGGACCTACTGTCTTCCTTCCCAAAGCTTATATAGAAGATTGAGCGCCTCGGCATATCGAGACCCCAGAACTTTTGGGTCTTTTGATTCGGGTTCGTTGTTCATCGTTACATAAGGGACATCAATTCCATTCACCGTAATGATCCCCTGTTGCTTGCGAGCTATGTCGAACCAATCATCGCAGGCGTATCTTCGCTCCATTTCTTCTCGAGGAACTGAATGAGTAAGTATCCCACTTCTGTTCTCATCATCATAGCGGTCAACATTTCTTCGGCACGATTCCTCAAATGACACGTTAACATACAGGATGGCAGCATGGCTTAGTATCTGGGGAGAAAGATATGACAAGGCCTGTAAATACCCGTGTTCACAACCTCTTGAGAACTCCACGATTATGGTTCTTCCTTCAAGCACTCCTGGCTTAGAGATCACTTCCAGCACTTGCTGATTTAGCTTTGCTGTTAGAAAACCCCATATACCATCATCTTTGACTACATAGTTGTTTGCCAAACGGCGAGAGTAGAGGCGCTTTCTACCTAAGGATTCCCACAAATCGTCGTCAACACATCTTTCCCATAAGATAGGGAAATCATCAAAAACATCGAAGGTCGCTACGTTATAGGTCTGCTCTCGCTGCGAAAGCGGCGTCTTAGCCATGAAGTCTATGAACTCGCTCTTCCCACTTGCTGGACGCCCAAGCAGAAGGATTATCTCCAGTGTCTGTCCAAAGTCAGCATTATCAACTAAGTATTCTAGCCCCAGCGTATGCTCAACCTCTGATAGAAATTTCGAGGGTTGTCGATTAGCATCAATCAAGATAAGGTTGGTTGCGTTCTTAAGATGCCACCCTTGAAGCGTGGAAAGCATATCTTCTAACCGTGGACCATCTATATAGAAGTTAGGGGTATTCCTAGCTTCTTGTCGGATAAGTGACAGCTCTATTGGAATATCCAAGCGAATGTAAACCTCTGGCTTGGGAAGAGCCCTGGTAAGCTTTGCATAGGCTTCAACAAAACCTTTGTCTCCAAGGGCGTAGGAGTAGGCGAGGTGTACACCCAGGTGTGATTCCTCTAAGCATATCTTCCCCTCATCTGTTGCTCTTTCGATCTGCTGTCTCCTTCGAGGAAGTTCAGCAATAATTGCTTCAGTCAGCCACTCTCGCTGCGATAAGACATCTATCCTTTCTCTTGTGGCTACATCTTTTACTAGTTCGGGCAATACCTTAACATTATGCGGATAGAAACGCTCTAATAGAGATAGAGTCTCGCTCTTTCCTGCTGCTGGCAATCCCTCAAACACGACGTAGCGCATTACGACCTCCTGGCATCTTAGCTATTCTACAACCTAGAGCCTCGTTTAACATTCTTGGCTCTTGGCTGTTTCCAGTGGGTAAC
>JAGYNL010000178.1 GCA_018399865.1 Candidatus Bipolaricaulota bacterium
ACCGACGTTGCAGGATCATCAAGGTACTTCCTCGGCGGAGTAATTGCCTACGCCAACGAAGTAAAGGAAACGCTCCTTAGAGTCCCACACAGTGTTATTGAAGAACACGGCGCGGTAAGCGCGCAAACAGCTGAGGCAATGGCCAAAGGGTGTCGCGATTTATTCAAGTGCGATATTGCCGTATCTATCACAGGAATCGCTGGGCCAGGCGGAGGAACGACTGATAAGCCGGTTGGTTTCTCCTACGTTGGATTAGCCACAGCAAAGAAAATCATCTCACGAAACTTTCAGTGGCAGGGCACTCGCGCGCAAAACAAGGAAAGATTGGCCCGCGCAGCAATGGAGATTATCCTCTCAATCGTAGTAGGCAATGGCTAACTACTTAAACGCACCGCCGTACCGTATGCGAGTATCTCCGCGGCGCCGGACATCGTCTGTGAGGTAGTAAAGCGAACGCTAAGAACCGCGTTTGCCCCCAGCTTTTCTGCCTGTAAGACCATGCGTTCGATCGCCTGGTCGCGCGCTTGGCTGAGCATAACCGTGTATTCCTTGATCTCCCCTCCAACGATATTTCTCAATCCCGCCACGATGTCCCGCCCTACGTTACGAGCGCGGATCGTGTTTCCACGCACTAAGCCAAGCGTTTCCTCAACCCTTTTGCCTTCAATCGTCTCCGTCGTTGCTATGATTATCATTGTCCCTCCTGCGCTCGATTATCAGACCAACTATCGTAACAATAAACCCTGCTATCCCTGCCAGAATAACAACCTTGAAAAACGGATTTAGTACCCGGGCCGTAACAATAGTACGAATTACGAAATAAGCTGCATATCCGCTCAGCAGAACTACTGACAAACTCATCAGCAGATACCCAAGCCTTAGCATAATCCTCTCCTTAAATCTGGCTCCAATCCTTGCCAGATTTCACCTTCACTTCAAGCGGAACGCGAAGCTCCATTACTTGCTCCATCTCACGCTTTATGATGTCACCCGCTTCAGAAGCATTTGCTGTTAAAACCTCGAATACCAGCTCATCGTGAATCTGCAGTAGCATCTTTGCTTTTAGCTTATCTTCTTGGATCAAACGATCTATCTTGAGCATAGCAAGCTTAATGAGGTCAGCGGCGCTGCCTTGAATTGGTGTGTTGACCGCGTTGCGCCTAGCGAAGTTTCGCGCTGTTACATTTTTCTCATTAAGTTCCGGCAACATCCTCTTCCATCCGAGAATCGTCTCAGCATACCCCTTTTGTGTTGCCTTACTTATCATACTGTCCATGTATGAACGTGTATCCGGATAGGCCTCGAAGAATCGGTCAATGTAAGCTTTAGCTTCCTCACGCGAGATTCCAAGCTGCCGTGAAAGGCCAAACGGGCTGATCCCATATATGATCCCAAAATTGATCCGCTTTGCGGCATTACGCAGCTTGTCAGTTACCTTATCCTCAGGAATAGCAAAAATGCGGCTGGCAGTGATCCGATGCAGGTCTTTGCCTTCAGTAAAAGCGCCTATAAGGTTTTCATCTTCTGCAAGATGGGCCAGCAATCGTATCTCGATCTGCGAGTAGTCAGCGCCAATAAGCAGCGCGTCCTGTGGAGCCACAAATGATGCCCTAATTCTCTCCCCTATATCTGTACGTATTGGGATGTTCTGCAGATTGGGGTCTGAAGAAGAAAGCCTTCCAGTACTAGTAGATGTCTGATGAAAGCAAGTATGGATACGCCCTGTATAAGGATTGATAGCTTCAGGTAGACGCTCGATGTAAGTGGTTAAAAGCTTTTGTATTTCGCGGTACTCGATCAACTTCCCGGGCAAAGGATGCTGGATGGAAAGCTCGCTTAGGACCCGCGCGCTTGTAGATGGGCCAGATTTAGTCTTTTCAGTCACGGGAAGGCCAAGATAATCAAACAGGATCTGTGCCACTTGTTTGGGAGAGTTAGGGTTAAACGGCTGTCCGGCAATTTCGTACATGTCCCTTTCGATCACTTCTAATCTCTTTCGCAGGTCGCGCCCCTGTGCGGAAAGAATAACCTTATCTACAAGTATTCCGTTCTTCTCCATTCGAGCCAGGACACTCACCA
>JAGYNL010000179.1 GCA_018399865.1 Candidatus Bipolaricaulota bacterium
GAATTGCGCTTTGTAGGGAACAAAATTCAGTTTATAATTTCCTAGCCCCACCCCAAGAAGCGGGTAATCTTTGAACATCTCCCAGCCAACCCACCAGTCCCAAGAGCGCGTTTTACCAGCGTTACGTTCCCAAAGTTGTGAAATCCAAGAGCTGTTCTCGTTAGCCGACAATCCTACTACGGAATTAAGTGGTCCTGATGGGGCTTCAATAAGAAACGTAATAACCAACAGGATCAATAAAGCAACTAACCAGCGCCTATTCTTCCTGATTGGTTCCACTGGACGAAAGATCAACCAGGCAACAATAAACGCGCTTATACCCACAACAAGGCCAACAACGTTACCCGTCTGCCGCAGCAAAAGCACTGTTCCAAAAGAAAACGCTATCAACCCGATGGCAATGCCTTTCAAGAAGCGACTCTTAAGACGAAGAATCAGGATAATAGAAGGGAAAAGAAGGTAAGCAAGGAAGCCTCCCAAGTAGTTGCGATTTCCCATAGTAGAGATGATTTCACTTAAGCCATCACCTCCATGTGCACCACGCATGACTCCCAGGTATTGCAGCAGCCCGTATAGAGAGGCAAGAAAAGCCGAAGCAAGGAGGGCATAAAGAATCAAGCTAACATCCTGCTTACGCTTCACAAAATTTGAAACAACTACGTAGAAAAGAAAGAAAAAAACAACTAAGCTTAAACTTTGTATAACTACACGGCCGTTTATTGCATTAACAAGTGACAGAAGCGAGACAACTATTAAACCCAAAGCAGGGTAAACCAGCCATGGCAGTCGTATTTTCCACTCCTTCTCTGCCAAAGCTGAGATTGCCCACAGAATCAAAAGTATGGAGATACCAATTGTAGCTAAAATTGTCTTGCCGTACCCGTATTCGGTCACTGTAGGCCAAATAAAGAGAGGAAGGGAAAAAACAAATACAGCGATCAGATACACGATTGCCCGATCAAAGGAAACCCGGAAGCGTCTTGCGTTTATTCTTGCGTAAGAACGGGATCCTTTCTTGCTAGTTTTCTTTATCTTGTTGCCTTTAGCCATTAGAATCACCAGCCATTACCTTGCGAGCAATCGAAGACAGCTTTTCCATTCCACCAAGCAAGCCAATTACAGGCCGAAAAAGTGGCCACAGATCCCTGCGCGACATGATAGCATGCACAAGTTGGCTTGGCTGGTCAATGTCACCGTAATAACTAATCAAATCTATGATCTCCTTGTGGTTGATCGACTTCACTATCGCATCGATTGCTTCGTCACTTAGATCAAGCAGTAAACTTCGCGCTGCTTTACCAAATAAGATCTCATCGCCAATATCACGCTTGAACCTGTGCTGGTAAATAGCTAAGTCGTCCCGTGTTGTTCGACCAGCTAGAGCAGCTTTCGCAGCTACCTGTCCCGCAATTTTGGCGCATACAAACCCCGTGTATAATCCACCTCCAGATAGCGGCTTCACCTGACCGGCGGCATCACCAACAAGCAGCATCCCATCAGCAACCGTTTCACCTGCAAGCGAGATTGGAATCACGCCATGTATGCGCTCGATTTCACGTACTACTCCTTCACTCTTCAAAAAATCCGACAGCAGAGAGTTAGTGTTTGTTCCAACAGGCGCGCCTATACCAACCCGAGCACGCCCCTCTTGCGCTGGTATAACCCAAGCGAAAAATGTTGGGGCTAGTAACCTGCCAAGGAAGATATCAACCTCATCTTGTTCTCTGGCTGGCCTGATCACTGTTGCCTGACTGGCAATCAACACCTCTTCCAGAGGAGGAAGGAAAAACCAAGAAGCAACAGCACTTGCAGGCCCGTCAGCACCTATGATTACTGAGGCTTGCACATCTTGTTTCGTTGTACCCGCTTCAAGTGATATACAGCCTCTGCGCGCAGAGATGGCCTTGGTTCGCAAACGTACTTCAGCTCCGGCATCACGAGCAGATTGGATAAGTTCCCGATCCAGGACCGGCCTATCGATGACAAGCGCCTTAACTTCGCTTGAACGAAACCGAAGTTTGGCTCCCAAGGGCGAATGAACTACTCCTCCCCGAATCTCACGGATGACGCTTCTATAAGATGCTTTTGCAGTGGGCAGCACTCGTGGGCTAACAAGCCCCGCACAACGTGCAGGTTCTGCTGATCCACTTGTCTTCTCCACTAGCAGGGTGCGAGCACCACCGCTTGCAGCCTCTCTAGCAGCTACTGCTCCTATTGGACCTCCACCAACTACAACCACATCGTAGTTTTCCATCAAAGTTTCTTACAGGTTACAGCTGTTCATGACACGGACGGCTGTTTTAGGTAGATCAGCTATGAAACCCTCAATATATCTCTGAAACAGCAATGGGCATCAACATGCCAGCATGCTCTTCAATCCACATGGTTGCAACCTCAAGTGGGTCATCATCATCTCCCAATTCAATATCTGGGGGTAAGCCGATTTCCTGCACTGCATGCCCGTTTGGTGTTCTGTATTCCCCGACGGTCAGCTTCAGAGCAGATCCATCCTGGTAGGTAAACAGCTGTTGTATGACCCCTTTCCCAAAAGATTGTTCCCCAATGAGAATACCCATACCGTGATCTCGTATTGCTCCGGCGGTAATCTCTGCCGCGCTTGCCGTCCCTTCATTTATCAATACCACAAGCGGAAGATCAGGGATAACGTTCCCATACGAGTAGTAGTTCCGATCTCCAGATACGCGGCTTTTAGTAGAGACTATGATCTGATCCTTGTTCACAAACCGGCTGGAAACAGAAATGGCCCCCGATAAGAGACCGCCTGCGTTGTTGCGCATATCAAGGATTATCCCATTGAGTTTATCGAAGTCGAAACCAGCTAAAGCTTTGTCTACTTCGAGGGTAACTTCATCATCGAACCGAGAGATCTGTATGTAACCAATTTTCCCATCATCAATGACCTTACTAGTTACAGATACAATCTTAATCTTATCACGTACAATAGCAATCTCTTCCTCCACACCATCTTTGTGAAGAACGGTTAAAACTACGGTCGTTCCAATCTCCCCCCGAATCTTTATAGACGCCTCCGATAGCGTAATCCCTTCAGTTGATTCACCATCAATCTTAAGAATTTTGTCACCAGCTCGGACACCAGCTCCCTCAGCCGGGGTACCAGAAAGGGGAGCAATCACAGTTAAGACATGATCCTTTATCGATATTTCTATCCCTACACCACTAAATTCGCCCTGCAGGCTGCTTTCAAAATTCTCCAGATCAACAGGATCAAAGAACTCACTGTAGGGATCATCAAGTTCCTCCACCAAGCCTTTCAAAGCCCCGTAAAGTGCCTGCTGGTCATCTACCTTTTCAGGCTGGTAATAGTAATCCCTGATCACTTCGTAGACCTGGGAAAGAGGAGAGAACAAATGTGGGTCTGTTTCTTGTGTGCCGCCCCCGCCTACAGCCACTATACATAGGGCCAGCGTTACCAGTACTAGCAATACCTTCTTTAAATCAGAATCTTTCCTCACACAGCTCACCTCTCATTCATTGTACCAAATACGCACCATAAGTGCTGAATAGTATCCACTCATAGCCCAAGATACGCCGACTGGTCAGGAGTAAGAGAATCGATCTTTACCCCCAAGCTAGCAAGCTTCATCTGTGCTACCCGTTGATCGACCTGCTCAGGCACATTATACACAGCTGGAGACAGTGGCTTACTTTCTACTATGTGCTTCAACGTTAAAGCCTGTAGTGCAAACGAAATATCCATGATTTCCGCTGGGTGACCATCACCAAGGACCAGATTAACCAGCCTTCCATCACCGAGCAGGTAAACCTTTCGGCCATTCTGCAACTGGAATTGCCTGATGCCATCTCGTACATCGGCCTGGCTAACGGCAAGGCCAGCAAGTGCGCCTTTGTCAATCTCCACGTCAAAGTGGCCGGCATTTGCCATGATAAGCCCATCCTTAGCTTCAGCAATAACCTCTTCTGTGACCACATTAGAACATCCGGTCGCAGTTACGAGGAAGTCAGCCTGACGGATCATCTCTTCGATCTTTCCCACGCAGAATCCCTCCATTACGGCCTCCACTGCGCGTATGGGGTCAACATCACATACAAGAACTCGTGCGCCCAACCCACGGGCGCGCATAGCAATGCCTTTTCCACACCAACCATAGCCAGCGACAAGAACGTTCTTACCAGCAATGAGCAGATTAGTAGAGCGCATGATTCCATCCCACACTGACTGTCCGGTGCCGTAACGGTTATCAAACAGGTATTTCATCTTTGCATCATTAACAGCAAACATTGGAAAACGGAGCTTCCCCTGACGCTCTAGTATGCGCAGGCGATTCACACCAGTTGTGGTTTCTTCGCACCCACCGCAGATTTGCAGATCTACTTCCTCATGAAGCAGCTTAACCAGGTCCCCGCCGTCATCAAGAAGAAGATCCGGCTTTGTAGTTAGCACTCTCCGTAAATCGTTGAAATAATCCTTCTCATTGACACCATGCCTTGCATGTACAACAATTCCTTCCTGGGCAAGTGCACAAGCAACATCGTCCTGCGTAGATAGAGGATTACTTCCCGTAATAGCCACTTGTGCCCCACCTGTACGAAGTAGCAACGCTAGACATGCTGTCTTTGCCTCCAAATGAATACTCATCGCGATACGATGC
>JAGYNL010000180.1 GCA_018399865.1 Candidatus Bipolaricaulota bacterium
GCGGCCGTGTATGATGCGGTCAATATTTCCGCGGTGATTATACATGATAAACACGACAAGAACACAACTAATAACAAGAAGAAGCAAATGATACCCTGCGTTAAAGACAACGTTTGAGACCGTAATACTTGCCGGAACAGACACCGCTGCCAGCATTGAGCTAAGCGATACCATACCAAAAATAAAAAGGCACAGCAGGAATACTCCAACAGCAATTCCCATAGGGATAGGGGCAATGGCCACAAACACCCCTGCGCCTGTAGCCACTCCTTTGCCTCCCCGAAAGCCTATGTACACGGGATATACATGTCCGATGACCGCCAGTAAACCACATAGAATTGCAACCACCGAAGCACTTAACGGTAACGTATTGAACTGAATCAAAGGTACAAGCCTTGCTGCTGCCGCTCCTTTTGCAACGTCAACAGCCAGCACTGTAAGCCCAGCCTTCCATCCCAGTACCCGCCATGTGTTAGTAGCGCCGGCGTTTCCGCTTCCGTGTTGACGAACGTCAATTCCTTGCGCTATTTTGCCGAAAATAACGGAAGTAGGTATCGCTCCTATCAAATACGAAATTAGCAAGAGCACAGCTAGGTTCATTATCCACCCCTCAGATATCCTATTGTATAACCGACTAAGTCGCCTTCAACTTACCGCCCGTAATCGGCAAAGGCTACTCCCAATTACTTGAATCTATAATCTGGACGTGATAGCTGAATTTGAAGGTATAATAAGGTCCGTATTTCTTTACAGCAACATAAACACCTACAAAAGATGTCTTGGCATTGTTTTGTTGCCTTTGTTCCTTGGTTATAGGCTGCCCGCGTGCTTAAACACATACTATACAGAACTCGCCCACTAACTGAGCACAAAAAGAATTGATACCACACTTTCAAGAGAGCCTTGGTTCTATTTCCAGAGATCGCTAGGGTACACCCCTTTCTTAATTAACCTTCGTATCTTCTCTTGCACCATTCTTCGATCCTGCTGGTAAGTAACGCCGAACCACTCTTCAGTTGTCGGCAGGACAGAAACCCTCGCACGCTTTTGGGCAATCAGCTCGCCAACCACGTCCGGCAAGAGATATTCACTTTTAGTGGGATCAGACATTTGCCCCAGAAAGCGGGCAAAGCGTGGTTCGAGCTCACTTATCAAGCTTGGAGTAAAACCCCACATATTCATCGATACCGGTGTATCAGGTGAGATGGTTACCCAGTGTTTACCATCCTCTGTGTAAGCGACTTTACTATCGAAAAGCTGGATGCGTTTTCGCTCATGTATCTCAGTCAAATATCCGTCATCGCTGACCGAGCATATGCCCCGTGCTACATGGCCATGTGAGGTGAGCGTACTTCCAAGACGATACGAGACCATGCAATAATCATATCCGGTTTGGCTGTCATGAGCGCTTAATAAGTAGTCATAAAGCATCTGGTAGGAAGTGCGTCCGTAAAAGTCATCTGCGTTGATCACCGCAAATGGCGCATCTATGACATCTCGAAAGGCGAAAATTGCGTGCGCGGTGCCCCAAGGCTTAGACCGGGTAGCCGGAACAGAAAATCCCCTTGGGATATCGTCAAGCCGCTGAATAACGTAGGCAATGTCGCATTCACTCTTCAGCTTATTGCCGATCCGCGCAGAGAGTTCTTCCCGTATCTGCTGCCTAACTATGAATACTACCTTCCTAAATCCCGCTTGCAGAGCATCGTAGATCGAATAGTCGATGATAATCTCCCCGTTTGGGCCGATGGCGTCAATCTGCTTAAGCCCTCCATACCGGCTTCCGATCCCCGCCGCCATGATCACAAGTATTGGTTGGCTCACCTAGACCTCCTAAACAAAACTTTCAAGTAGTTAAATTAATAAGTGCACCAGCTCATCTACAACAAGACCATTATATAAACTACCTCTTAATCGCTACAGGAGCAACATTAGCATTGATTCCTCAAAAGATTTCAGACTAACAAAGGCTCGTAGCCTGTTAATCACGGGACATCTTTTGACACCTGAGTTAGTATTAGGTAGCCTTCCCTCCTAAACTATTGGCAAGCAAGGAGATTAAAGATAAAGGTCTGTTCATATCTAGAAGTTCGAGGGTTAGTTGAGCAATC
>JAGYNL010000181.1 GCA_018399865.1 Candidatus Bipolaricaulota bacterium
CCACTCAAAACAACGAGAAACTGAAAAATGAAGACGCGACCCCGTGAACTCTTGTAATCTAGTTAAGGGTTGAGGCAAATGTTCTATGATTTGGAGTTAAAGCGGTTGTTTGTTAGCTAGCGGCTTTAATATGTCTCCAATGTAGAGAGGGAAGGCTATACCATGTGATGTTGATAATTTTGCTAGCGTTGCTAATATTGTAAATATGGATAACTGAGTTCTTGGTAAAGGAGGAGTGAAGTATGCCTGTAACTAAGAGAATTCCTGTTTCAGAAGACCGCTGGAAAGAACTGGGAAGGATGAAGGAAGCTGGACAAACCTACGATGAATTACTAAAGGAATTGATTCAGGCGTATAACCGGGTTCTTCTTGCCGAGAAGATTAGGGCCAGTCGTGAGATGGACGACTCCGAACTCATCCCACTTGAATGATGTACAGGGTTTTCAAGACTAAGGAAGTCGAGGAATTCCTGGATGGATTGGATGATAAGAGCAACCGTATCTGCAGCAATAAACTCAAGGAGGCTCTGGTTGCTAATCCATATCCAGGGCAGGGTCTTGGGGATAAGGAAGAGTTGGAAGTCCTTGGCGAGAAGGTATACCGGTTGCATATAGGACGTACCTGGACTGCCTTTTATCATATTCTAGAGGATCGTAAAAGTGTCCACGTTGTCGAAATCCTACCAATAGGCAAAGCCCACCAGAAGTATGGTTTTTGAGCACATACACAATCATGGTGCCTTCAATATGAGTGATGCCTAGTTTGAGTCATTAAGTAACCTACTAGCCTTAAGCTCAACGTGTTTTTACGCCTTAGAACGGTGGTTCACCGAGATTGAATACAATGTCAGTGTACTAACGCTTCTCAAGCCTGTAGAAATGCAGAACACGGTTTTGTGCTCAGGGGCATAGACAAATTCAAGACACGTTGCCACAATCAGCTTGACTACTAAGGGAGAAAAATACCAAAAATGAAGACGCGACCCCATATCCGGGTGGCCGATCCGCCAAGTCCTATCTTGGGAAACACCTGTCGCTTCCCCGGATAAACGTAAGTTGCCTGCTTCAGAACAGGCTGTTCTCGTTCCCGTTGGGCCGCGGTGGACGGCGCCGGTGCCATGCGCACGTGAAGCCCTCGCTTGGCGACAATGGATCTGCTGTATACGGGGAGGATGTTCTTAGCTGGACGCCTTGTAGGCACCGGCCGGAGCTCTAACCTTAGGGGAAAATATCATCTTGACGCTATTCCTATAATATATAAATATGGACTTTATATGTGCACACTGCCACACTTGACAAAACACCCACCTAACGTATTCTATAAATGGAGATAATCGACATGAGAAGTTCGGTGGTACTACTTGGTAGCAATTGTGGTCATGGGCTTCGTGGCGTTACGGCAGACTGACGATGCTTCTACCTTGTCTGACAGAGAGGCGTTCATCGCGCAGGTCCATGTGCTGTTCACGCCCTTGGAGCCTCTGTTGCCTAAGGGAGACTCTTTTGAGTATGAACGTGTGAGATTCTTCACTGGCGTGCTCAACGGTGTAAATGAGCACATTATCAATGTTCCGATAACGAGCGACTCTGTTTCCATCAAGAACGCCGCCCAGCTTGGCCAAGGCCAAAATTGGGATGATATTCCCTACATTACATTCTGCGGAATCTGTATCCTTCCTCCTAATGACTGTGTGGTTGCTCTTGCTCCAGGCGTTCCGTAGTTGGTAAGGTCGAAATCGTGGGATCGAGCGGAAGTTGTCAATAGCAATGGGGTAATTGTTAGGTATTTCGTGACCACATGGGTGAGGGGCAGTCGGGAGGGCGAATGGTTGAAATTCGTCGGTGTAAATGAACTCTTCCATATGGAGACTTGCGGAACAGCTTCGACAGACCAAAGATGATGGATGAATCCTCGGATGGCTGATGAGCAATCCGCCGTGCTTCTGGAGCGGTACGTTGGCAACCTGAGAACAGAGGGAGCGATTAGGTCTGAACGTGTACAGAAGGCATTTCTTCGAGTTAAGCGTCACCGCTTCCTAAAACGATGGTATTCTCTGCGCACTGAAGAAGGGAGCATGTCTTGGGATCTGGTGGCGTACGACCCTGACAAACCAGACCCAGAGAGTCTAGCCATGATTTACTCCGATCGCTCAATTGTCACCCGAGTGGAGGGTCCCGCTCCTGTCAGCTCTATATCTCAACCTTCGTTGGTTGCCAGGATGCTTGAGCTTGCCAGGGTCGGGCGAGAGATGCGGGTTATGGAAATTGGGACGGGGACTGGCTACAACGCGGCTCTCCTTGCCGAAGTAACCGGGGATTCAAGCCTCGTCTACTCGGTTGAATCTCACTCTGAAACGGGGAAGGAAGCGCGAGAGATCCTTCAGCGGCAGGGATACAAGGACATTCATGTGTTCTGTCGTGACGGCTTCTACGGAGCGCCCGAAGGGGCTCCGTACGACCGGATTGAGGCCACAGTCGGGTGCACAGATCTCTCCCCCCGCTGGCTTGATCAGCTCTCTCCAGAGGGGCTTCTCCTTGTTCCGCTTGCGCATGGATGCGCGCATCCTCTGATCCGACTTGCTCATGATTCCGAATGCCCAGAGCATGCCCAAGGAGAGGTAGTCGGTTGGTCCAGTTTTATCCCTATAGAAGGGGTCCTTTCCTGGGTCGATCCCTGGCAAAGCTTCCTGCTTCCGGAGGTTGAGCGTCAGTCCAGATGGAAGCGTTCCCTTCCATCAGTTCTCCCGAAGCTGGGAGATGCCACTCATCCGATCAATGACCCTACTCACCGTGCGTTCTATTTCTCTCTTACCCTCTGGGCCAGGGAGCTTTGGTATACTGACCAGGGCTACGGGTTGAGCGATCCTGGGGCTGGGGTCGTGGTTGTGATCGTCGGTGATGGTATTGTAGGCTATTACGCGGCGGGAGGGGAGAATGCCGCAGAAAGACTCTATGGCCGGTTGTGCGAGTGCCTTGACCGGTGGAAGGAACTCGGCTGCCCTGCTCCCGACGACTACAAGGTCCGGTTTGTACCTAAGAAGGACTTTCCTAAGCGCAGGAACGGGGATCAAAGGACGGAGATTATCCCGAGGGTATACTTCTGGGAGCTCGTGTATCTTCCGTGATGGGCGAGAGTCAGGGTGGGCATACCTATTATAACATTCTTCGAATGGGAGAGTGGTGCATCAACCTACCGGCGATGGAGCAGCGAGAGCAGTGCCAGAAGACCATCGAGTACAACGGCACAGACAACGACGAGATCATGGACGGTGGCTTCACCGTTGCGCCATCGCGTGTAATTCAGTCACCGCGCATCACGGAATGCTTGGTGAATATGGAATGTACCCTCGAATGGCGCAGGCCACTGTTTGGAGAAGGCAGCCAATACGTGTTTGTGAGCAAGGTCGTTCACGTGGCGATGGATGAGCGGGCGTGTGTAGAGGAGCTTCAGCAACGGCTGAAAGCGCTCAATACGATGTTCAGCAAGCGAGACGGGCTGGTGGATTCTTCCACTGACTGGCGAGACCAGGCCTGGTGGTGGTCTAGGGATTGTCCGGCTGCCATTGTGCGCCTCCTTGCGGCGTGGCCCGCGGTTTTCCTACCGACAGCTTACCACGCCGTCGGCACGGAGGCGCGCTTTCATAACATCACAAACATAATTTGGGTGGGAATTCGACGTCCAGTCGAGAAGGATGAAGCAATTCGGCGAGCGCCGTTTCGTAACTTGGTGCAGATACTCAGGAAAAGGAGCAGGCCAATTTGATTGAACAAGGATTTCCCAATGCGACAACAGATGTGCAGAAGCATCGCTTCTTGCATCTCTGGCACTACTGTAAGGAGTCCCTTGAAGAGTGGAAATGACGGTATACATATAAGGCGATTCTGCTTATGGTAGTATGCACACTGCAGATCGTCCGTCTTTCGGGTAAACGTCGAGGATCTGTTTTGATGGCTTGGGAAATAGCGTATGCATCCCCAAACTGACAGATTCAAGACACACTATGACAGTAAACCCGACCACTTAGCGAGAAAAACACCAAAAATGAAGACGCGACCCCGTATCCTCACAGTTGTCATTCTGCTTCTCGATTCAATATTTCAGCTAACATGAGTTATGTGTTATAATGCAGAAACCTGATTTACGCACTAGGAAGTGAAGCAGTATGAGCAGAAGGACAAAATTATCGCGCTGTTTCTTGATAGGGGTTTTGTTGCTTGCTACCATACTGGTTGTAGTAAGTGCTGCTGGGCTGTCTCAGGCTTATTATCCATTGATGCTTAGGCAGGCGTGGGATCCCGGTGCATCTTACGTAGGCGGTTCTTTGATTGTTACTGGTTCCTACTCTGACGAATCTTATGGATG
>JAGYNL010000182.1 GCA_018399865.1 Candidatus Bipolaricaulota bacterium
CTTACTCGATCGACAGCATTGCTTCATTCATTCGGGCGCTATTCGGAGAAAGAAGCGAGCGTGGAGGTGCTTTGTTGCCATTTGTTCCACCTATTTCACCTCAACGCGTTGTATTGCTTATTCTTGACGGCTTAGGCTATATTCACTTAAAGAGGTTGCTTTCCGAGTTTCCCCATTTGTTTCTTAATCGCTTGATCGATCAAGGAACGATGATTCCTGTTACTTCGGTGTTTCCCTCTACAACCGCTACTGCGCTTCCCTCATTCAGCACAGGTGTCACGCCGCAAGAGCACGGAATGTTGGGTTACCGACTGTACCTGAAAGAAACAGCAAGCATAACCAATATGATCAACCTGTCGCCTCTAGGTAACGGCTCAAGGGACAGCGCGCTGCAGGCGGGAATAGACGAGAAAAACTTCCTCTCGCCTTTCACCATTTTCGAACAGCTAAGAACTCTTGACATACAGCCTCATGTGATAATCAAGGAAGCAATTTTGGGAAGTGGACTATCTCGGATTCTGTACAATGGCTCTGCGAATGTGCACACAGCAGTCAACTTTTCTGATATGCTTGTATCAACGCGAGATATTCTAAACCGTGAAGACAAGAAGGTTTTTATCAGCCTCTATTGGGGAGACACCGATGCTATTGCCCACGTCCATGGACCATGGACTGATGCCTTTACAGCTGAGATTCTCTCCATCGATTGTACCCTGGAGCATGAGCTATCAGGTCGCGTCGAAGATACGGTTCTTCTGATTACCGCAGACCATGGTTTCGTGCCCATGGACGACTCGGACTACATTGACATCACACAATTTCCAGAAATCTATAACAATCTAACCATTCCGCCAGTCGGAGATACCCGCGCTGCATACCTGTTTGTGCGAGCGGGTAAGAAGCGCGATGTAATCAGCATGATTGCACAGACATTTCCCGAAGATATTATCTGCTGGGATGCCGAGCGTGCAATCGATGAAGGCCTGTTTGGGGTAGGGAAAGTCCTCGATGCATCACGTGATCGTATCGGAGATTTGGTGATCGCCTCTTTGGGAAGTAAGTCGTTATACTATCCATACAAGGACAGCAAAAAGCTGCGTGGTATGCATGGTAGCCTCACCCCAGAGGAGATGCTTGTCCCGCTTATCATAAGCAATATGTAAGGAGAGTGATGAAATGATTGTAGTCGGAAAAGCTGAATCGGTTACTGCACTGGATATCAGCGACGGACAGATGGTTGTTAATGCTAAAAAGAGGGTGCTTATAGGTCCGGATTGTGGAGCGCCCAATTTCATTATGCGCTTGTTCACCCTGGGCGAGGGAGGGTTCAGTCCGTACCACAAGCACGATTGGGAGCACGAAGTGTTTGTTCTTGCAGGTGAAGGTATTGTCAAAGGTGGAGGCTTTGAGAAAAGTGTCAAAGCCGGTGATTTCATCTACGTTCCCCCCAACGAAGAGCATCAGTTTTGCAATGTAGGAAAAGAGGAATTCGCATTTCTCTGTGTGATACCCAAAGTTGAAGAGGCCTGATATTGCGAGTACTAGTGTGTATGAGTGGGGGAGTGGACAGCACCGTAGCAGCTGCGTTGCTGGTCGACCAAGGCTACGATGTAGAAGGGATCACCTTCTGGCTCTGGTCATACCCAGGCGCGCCAGATTATGGAACAAGGCCCAACTTCTGCTCCGTTGATGATGCACAACTTGCTGCAGGGGAAATCGGCATTCCGCAGACAACAATTGACAAAAGCGACGTCTTTTACCACCGCGTTGTGCGAGATTACATAGAGCGTTGCAGCCTTGGCCAGACACCAAACCCTTGTGGAAACTGCAACCGATACGTGCGCTTTGATCTTGCCTTGCAGTATGCTGATGAGCACGGCTTTGATTACATTGCCACCGGGCATCATGTGCGCCTTTCACGTGACAAGCAAGGGAAGATGCGCTTACTGCGCGGCGTCGACCCGGAAAAGGATCAAACCTACTTCCTTTATGGTCTGCAGCAAGAGGCCCTGTCACGTTTGTTGTTTCCTGTTGGTGAGCTTACAAAAAAGGAAGTTTTTTCCATAGCTTCGCGTAAGGGATTACATGCGGCGACTCTGCCTGAGAGCCAGGATCTCTGCTTTGCGATTAACGCAAGCACGGACTTTCTATTTCCGAAAGGCATGATTCGTCATGGGCCGATTGTCAATACCCAAGGTGAAAGGCTAGGCACGCACAATGGCTTTGTGCACTACACGATTGGGCAGCGCCGCAACCTGGGAATTGCAAGTTCCACGCCTTTGTATGTGGTTAGAATAGATGCACAAAGTAATTCTTTAATTGTGGGAAAAGAGGAGGAACTCTACTTCGAGAGTCTCAGTGCTTGTGAGGCGAGTTTTACATCTAGCAAACCTCTTCCTGACGGTATTATGATCCAGACTAAGATTCGTTATCGCGCGGCTCCTGTTCCCGCGACATTCAATTTAGTTAATAACGACCATTTCTCTCTTGATTTTGAAAAGCCACAGCGAGCTGTCACTGAAGGGCAGATTGCTGCTCTATATGACGGAGAAGAACTTCTTGGCGGCGGCGTGATAGACCAAGTTATCAAAAGGATAGAGAATTGAGCCCAGCTTGTGGGTGGTGATATCGTCAATGTTTGGCTGTCTTTGCGACCTTGTTAATGCCATCCTTAGGGTGGTAGTCTTCTTCCTGCTAATAAGCAGGACTCTATTTACTCGAGTTTGTTAAGCGTGGTTGGAAATCACCGCTGCTAGTATAATTATTGCTTGGAGGGGTGGGCGAGCGGACGAAACCACCGGTCTTGAAAACCGGCGGGCTGCAAGGCTCCGCGGGTTCGAATCCCGCCCCCTCCGCCAATTTTGTTTAG
>JAGYNL010000183.1 GCA_018399865.1 Candidatus Bipolaricaulota bacterium
TCTTGGAGATGCGCTGCTAGCAAACAGATTATCCGTATGGTAGAAAAGAGCTAGCAAATCATACGATTCCGGCGCCTCTATCCCGCCAAGTGTGTTGACCAAGTCCGTTGCACCGAAACCAGTGATGGATGTAATTGAGAAACCACATGTTACACCACTGGAAAGCTCAATGATAGCAGCCATACTACACTCAGGGGTTTGAACGCTACCGATATCCGCAAGGATAAAATCCGTTGATATCTCTATTCCCACTACCTGGGCAGATATAGATAGATCGTTCCAGCTAAAATACGGATCAAAGATAATCTCATCGCCAAGCTGCACATACCCAAGGTTCACTCCTAGCGAAAAGGCTTCTGACTGAAACCCCGAAAGATCAAAAACGGTTTCCGATGCTAACATGAAGCCGGCCAAATTTAGCGACAGAAGCAAACTTGAATCAATATCATAGGACGAAGGCAGGGGAGTGAATGTAACTTCGAGCCCAATGTCGCCAGAGAATTCCAGTCCCGATCCAAACCAACAACAGGAATCACTAGCCATGCCCCCCATTGCTGTCGAGACTATCAACAAAAGCAATACTGCTAAGCAAACACTGATACGCGGCATGACAACCTCCTTAAGTCTTCACTCGCATGATATATAAATCACGCCACAAGCATGAGGAAACAGGAACACATACAGCCCCAGCTTTGTCCGACAGGTGGGGGACATGTGTCAGTTTGGTTGTTGTAAGTAAAGGGGTCTTGACTTTAAGGCATGTATTGTGTTAGGCTTAAATATTCAAGGAGGTGTTTGAAATATGAAGAAGTTCATGGTTGGCTTGACCATTTTGAGCCTGGTGATGCTGCTTGCAGGAGGCCTTGTACTAGGGCAGGAAAAATACATTGTAGCATCAGATATCCCCTGGGCTCCGTTTGAAATGGTCACGGCTGACAACCAGTTCTTTGGATTCGATCTCGATGCAATTCGCATGATTGCTATCGTCGCTGGTTTCGAGGTAGAGATTCAAAACGTCGGATTCGACGCGATCATACAAACAGTAGACACAGGGAAAGCAGATCTTGGGGTATCAGGCTTTACAATCACCGAAGAACGAGAAAAGACCATTGATTTTTCTACCCCTTACTACTTGTCAAACCAAGCAGTGGTCATTCGTAAAGATTCGGGACTCAATATTATTACCGCAATGGCTGGGCTAGGACCGAAAAAGGCAGTTGGTGCTCAAAATGGGACCACGGGCTTTTACTATGTTGAAGACAATCTTCAACCTGCAGGAATTGATGTTGAGGCCAAGGGATACGAGTTCTATCCAACAGCAATTCTCGATCTTGTCCAAGGCAGGATTGACGCAGTGATTCAGGATGAGCCAGCCTCAAAAGCCTCTATAGCTGCTTACCCGGATCTATTGACAATTGCTGGCATTATTAACACCTATGAGTATTTCGGGTTCCTAGTTGCAGATGGTGATCCAGAAGGACTTCTCCCGAGGATTGAAGCCGCAATGGTAGAGCTAGGTCTTCAGGTTATAGAGACAGCGGGTGGGGCAAGGGACCTCAACGTTACGCCAGGAAGCCCTTGGGATAACCTTCTTTCAGGTTATTTTGGCCCAACAAACGATCAGATTGAGGCAGCTTGGCTTGCTTCCAAGGACCTACTCCTAGTTAGCAAAGACGTCGTCGCCTTCGCAGCAAAGTTCGCAGAGGAAGCCACCAAGTAGGAATATCTCTGATACTGATTTAGTCTCATCACTGGGGCCTCCCATCGGAGGCCCCGTTAGATACACAAGAAAAAGGAGAAAGCAATAGAGGGTCTTATCGTTATTGGGAAGAACCTCCCAATGCTCTTACGAGGCACTCTGATCAACATTGAGCTCTTACTTGCCTTGTTGATCGTTGGTCTGTTAGTTGGGACTGTAGTTGCTCTGCTACAGGTTTATGGTGGTCGTCTTCTAGGAACACTTGCTTCAGCTTATGCTTGGATTTTCAGGAGCATTCCCGCTCTTGTACTTCTTTTCTTGTTTTACTTTGGTCCTTCGCAGTTTGGAATTGATGTAGCGCCATTCCTAGCTGCTACTATCGCTCTCGGCCTGCGGTCCTCTTCGTATCAATCACAGATTTTCAGAGGCGCATTACAGGCTATACCCAGCGGGCAAATGATGGCTGCTCGTTCGCTAGGAATGAGCCGGTTAAGGGCTATTAGCTCGATTATTATTCCTCAAGCACTCCGCCTTTCTATAGCCGGCTGGTCAAATGAGTATTCCTCAGTTGTAAAAGATACCACTCTCGCATACGTTGTTGGCCTGAACGAGGTCCTTCGTCATGCACGTATTATCATAGACAAATATTATAATCTAGCCATGTTGGCCTACATTGCTATCGCATTGATCTTTCTTGTGTTAACGTATGCTGGTAACTGGAGTTTGGGCTGGTTGGAAAGGCGAATAAGAATACCAGGCTTGCAGATAGAGAGGAGCTAGAATCAATGAGTTTGCTGAAGGTTGAAAACATCCACAAAAGGTACGGGAAAGAAGAGGTTTTGAAGGGAGTTTCTTTCGAGCTGGAACGTGGCGATACGAAAGTAGTTATTGGCCCTTCTGGTACCGGGAAATCGACCCTATTGCGCTGTATAAACCAACTCAGCCCGCCGGAAAAAGGGCAAGTATGGCTTGACGGAATAGAGATCACCCGCGCACACGCTAAGATCAACGAGCTACGTGCACAAATCGGTTTTGTATTCCAGAGCTTCAATCTCTTCTCTCATCTGACAGCTCTAGCAAACGTTAGGATCGGGCCGATGAAGGTCAAAGGAATAGGCAAGGAGGAAGCGACGAAACTGGCAATGGAGGAGCTAGCTCGGGTCGGGTTGGCAGACAAAGCCAATGCTTATCCAGCACAGCTCTCAGGAGGACAGCAGCAACGTGTATCTATCGCCAGAGCGTATGCCATGAGCCCTAAGCTCATCCTATTCGACGAACCAACCTCGGCCCTCGAT
>JAGYNL010000184.1 GCA_018399865.1 Candidatus Bipolaricaulota bacterium
CAGCTGACTATATCTCAGGTGTTCTAAACAGGATTTTGCTGGTTGGTGCCACCTTCCTAGCAGCAATAGCCGTGCTTCCGTATTTGTTTGGCTGGATGAGCGGGATCGATGGCATGTATCTTATTGGCGGTACTTCGCTGTTGATTGTAGTTGGTGTTGGGCTGGATACAATCATGCAAATAGAGGCCCACTTAGTAATGCGGCATTATGAAAGCCTGACTAAATCCGGCGGGTTGCTCGGACGAAGGAGGGGATAGCTGTGCGTAACAAGATAGTTTTGCTCGGCCCTCCAGGGGCAGGGAAAGGAACACAGGCAAAGCTTCTTGCTTCCAAAAAAGGACTGGTACACCTATCCACGGGGGATGTCCTGCGAGATGAAGTAGCTCGAGATACCGCGCTAGGCAGAGCCGCTAAGGTTTACATGGATAAAGGTGATCTAGTTCCGGACACATTGATCATTGATATGATAAAAGAAAGGCTTGATCCAGCTGCTGGTTTCATTTTTGATGGTTTCCCACGCACTGTGCCGCAGGCTGAGGCATTGGAGAAGATAGTGCCAGTTGATGTTGTGATCAACATCGCGCTTTCTAGACAGGAAGTGATAACAAGGCTCTCCTCTAGACGTGTATGCCGCCAGTGCGGGAAGATTTACAACTTGGTGTACGATTCGCCAAAAGCTGATGGTGTGTGTGATGAGTGTGCTGGAGAGCTTTTCCAGAGGGACGATGATAAGCGTGAAGTGATCGAAAACCGTTATGACGTTTACATGAAGGCAACTGCTCCATTGATTGATTTTTACAGAGAGCACGGATTGCTTATTGAGGTAGATGGCTCTCTACCTACTAAGCAAGTATTAGAACATATCCTGGCAGCTCTCAGCGCTTGATGATTACTCTTAAGACGACTGGTCAAATAGAGAAAATGCGTGAGAACGGGAGGCTGTTAGCTTCTTGTTTACATGAGGTGTGCGCGCATGTTGCTCCGGGGGTAGATACTGCGTACCTGGATCAATTAGCTGAACAGATGATCAAACAGGGTGGTGCGGTCCCTGCCTTCAAGGGATACAGTGGATTCCCTTCCACTATCTGTGCATCGATTAACGAAGAAGTGGTGCATGGAATACCGTCCAAAAAGCGTGTTCTGAAACAAGGGGATATTATCTCGATTGATATTGGTTTAGTGAAAGATGGCTTCTACAGCGATATGGCTACAACGGTTCCAGTTGGAGAAGTTGACTTGAAAGTGCAGCGATTGTTGCAGGTGACCAAGGAGGGCTTGTGGAGAGGCCTAGAACAGGTTAAGATTAATAACCGTTTGTCGGACATCTCGCATGCTGTTGGCTCCTTTGTGGAAAACGAAGGGTTCTATGTTGTAACAGAGTATGTCGGACATGGGATCGGCAGAGAGCTTCACGAAGATCCTCAGATCCCGAACTTCGGCCCTCCGGGTCGTGGCCCTCGGCTACGAGCAGGGATGGTTTTCGCCATTGAACCAATGGTTAAGCTAGATCCTGAACCGACCAGGGTTCTTGAAGATGGGTGGACCGTTGTTACGGCAACGGGCGGGTTAGCGGCACACTTTGAACATACGGTTGCCTTGACCAATAACGGATTTGAAATCCTGACCGTAGGAGGTGAAGAAGAGCGCGGTGGCTAAAGCTAAGACACGTAAACGTGACGAGAACCATAAAAGAACACCGATCTCCACTGTTGGACAGAGCAAGGATGTAATTCGCCAACGAGGAGAAGTTGTGGAGAGCCTTCCTAGTTCTATGTTTCGGGTGGAGCTGGGAAACGGGCATGTGGTTCTCTGCCACATTTCAGGTAAAATTCGTAAGCACTACATTCGCATACTGACAGGAGATCATGTAGTGGTGGAGTTTTCCCCGTATGATCTGACAAAGGGACGGATTGTGTATAGGGAAAGCTAGTCACAGCGCTGAGGTAAAATGAAAGTACGAAGTTCGGTTAAGAAAATGTGTGCAAAGTGCAAGGTGATTCGGCGCAATGGTCGAGTGATGATTGTTTGCAAGAATCCTAAGCATAAGCAACGACAAGGCTGAGGGGAGTAAGGAATGGCACGAATTGCCGGGGTCAACTTGCCCAATGATAAGAGAATAGAGATAGGATTGCAGTATATCTATGGTATTGGGAAGACACGTTCAGCGGAGATCATCGAGAAGACGGGTTTATCACCGGACGTACGGGTGAAAGACCTGACTGAGCAAGAGGTCGCCGCATTGAGGCGTGAGGTGGAGGAGTTTGTTGTAGAGGGAGACCTGCGCAGAAGGGTCTTTTCTAGCATACAAAGATTGAAGGACATCAACGCCTATCGAGGGATTCGGCATAAGAGGCGGCTTCCGGTTCGAGGACAGCACACCAAGTCTAATGCTCGTACTTGGAAAGGCCCACGGCCAGCTAAGGCAGGAAAGAAGAGGTAGGGATGGCGAAAAACATCAAACTCGATCAGGCAATAGTCCACATTTATGCTACCTACAATAATACAATTATTACGGTATGCGACATGAATGATAATCCCATCACATGGAAAAGCCCTGGGATGGTAGGATACAAAGGCTCTCGTAAGGGGACACCATTTGCTGCTCAAGTAGCTGCCGAATCCCTAGTACGCGAGATGAAGGACTATGGGATTCGCTCTGTTAGCATAGCTGTTAAGGGAACGGGGTCTGGCCGACAATCCGTTGTGCAAACCATAAAGGGATCAGGCATACGGGTCGAGGATGTGAAGAATGTTACTCCTGTTTCCCATAGCAGCAACATAGGGAGAAGATAATGGGCAGAGACACCGGACCAAAGTGCAGAAAATGTCGCCGTGAAGGTGAGAAGCTTTTCTTGAAGGGAGAACGTTGTTACACTCAAAGCTGTCCCATGTCTGGACGCAGTTCAACGCCTGGCGAGCGGGCTAAGAAACACCGGCCACGCAGAAGCCAGTATCAGCTTCACCTGCGTGAGAAGCAGAAGACGCGGCGGATCTATGGGATACGCGAGAAGCAGTTCCGCAATTATGTTGACTGGGCCAAGAGCCAGAAAGGAGTTACAGGCGAGGCATTGCTTACTCTTCTTGAGAGGCGTTTGGATAACATGGTTTATCGTGCGGGATTTGCTTCATCACGTGACCAGGCGCGGCAGTTAATCACCCACGGACACTTTGATTTAAATGGTAGAGCTACTAACGTACCATCTCTTCTGGTACGAGAAGGGGATATAGTGAGCGTGAAGGAAGGGCGACGCCCTCGCGTGAAAGCTATACTGGAAGCAAACAAGGACAAAGAAGCTGCAAGCTGGCTGGAGAGGGATCTGGAGGCCATGAAGTTTCAAGCAATTGCCCCTCCTAATCTGGAAGAGACTGGATACACAATTGCTCCAAACTTGATAGTAGAGTTCTACTCTCGCTAGGAGGTCTGCATGGACGAGTTAGTGTTCCCTCAAGAGATTCAAATAGATGAGCTGCGCGACAACTACGGTCGAATAGTAATAGCGCCTCTTGAGCGGGGGTTTGGAGCGACTTTGGGAAATAGCTTGCGTAGGACGCTGCTATCTTCGATTCCGGGAGCAGCAGTTGTCCGAGTGAACTTCGCGGGTAAGTATCATGAATATGACACAGTTGAGGGAATAGAAGAAGATATTCTGGAGATCATCCTTAACCTTAAAGGTCTTGCTCTGCGGCTTATGGGGGATGATTTGAAACGTCTTTCGCTTGAAAAACAAGGCCCGTGTGAGGTGACAGCAGGTGATATTACGCTTCCCGAAGGCGTTCGAGTAATAAATCCTGATCTGCGCATTGCTACCTTGAACGAGAAGGGTAGGCTTGAAGTAGAGCTGGAGGTAGAGACAGGATATGGCTATAGGCCTGCTGAAATGAATCGGCTTGATGATTCCCCATTGGCGGTCATACCTATTGACGCCGACTTCTCGCCGGTCAGTAATGTCAACTTCAATGTGGAAGACACGCGCGTTGGAGGCAAGACCGGTTATGAGAAATTAATCCTTGAGCTGACTACAGATGGGGGGATCAAGCCAGAGGAAGCGCTTTCAGAGGCAGCGCTCATCCTAAGGCATCATATGGATCTGTTCCAAGGCTTTGCGGAGCATCCTTATGGACTTGCTCCTGAAAAGGGCGAAGAGGAAGAGAAAAGCGAACTAGGGATTCTGCTTAGGGAACTGGATATTGACCAGAGAGCGTGTAATCTTCTTCAGGAAGCCGAAATTACTACTTTAGCTGAGCTACTAGCGCGACCGCGGGAAGAGCTTCTTGATATCCATGGCTTTGGAGGAAAGACCTTAAGCAAGGTAGAAGATCGATTGAAAGAGCTTGGTTACTCGCTTAAGGACGAAGGAGAACTTTGAGATGAGG
>JAGYNL010000185.1 GCA_018399865.1 Candidatus Bipolaricaulota bacterium
GGCTTTATCTTTTGAGTACATAGGAAGGCCAGTATGGCGATTGGGAAAGGAGAAGGGGTTGTACACTCCACCGGATCTTGTGTTCTACAGGTTCCAAAGCCCAGCTTTAAGATTGCTGTTTCTGGTTGTGATGACCGTCTTCACCATGCCTTATCTCGCCATGCAACCGATGGCCGCAGGATATGCACTGGAAGAGCTGCTTGGGATCCCTTATCTGGGTGGTGCGGCGCTAATAACTGCCGTTATGCTGATTTACACGTTCTTTGGGGGAATGCGGGGTGTTGCATGGACAGATGTTTTGCAGGGGGGAATGCTTATTGTTCTACTGGCGGTCTCTGTAGGAATCATCGCGGCGCAATTTGGCGGTCTGTCTGCCGCAAATGCGGCAACAGCATCGAGATGGCCTGAGCTTTTCTCGCGGCCGGGGCTTGGAGGCGCATTTTCGCCCGGGATATGGTTTGGATATGTACTTCTGTGGCTTTTGTGCGATCCCATGTTTCCACAATTGTTTCAGCGTTTCTACGCCGCCAATAGCGAAAAGGCGCTTAGAAAAACCATGATACTATATCCACTGATTACCGGTAGTGTATTCCTACTTCCCGTGACCATTGGGGTAATTGGGCGCTTGGGCTTTCCCGAGCTTCCCGTTGGTACAGAGTCAGATAAAATCCTTCCACTCCTACTTGCCGCGCACGTGCCAGCAGCCTTAGAGGCCCTGGTTCTCACTGCAGCCCTTGCCGCGCTTATGTCTACGTTAGATTCGCAGCTTCTTACGCTTTCTTCGATGTTTACCCATGATGTTGTTGAACCTTTAACAAAGGGGCGAGGGAGCCCTGCTTGGTTGGGTAGATTATTTGTAATGGTGCTTGCATTGGCGGGCTTAGGGATTGCATGGCGGCCACCGGCCACATTCCTTGAAATTGCGACTGAGACATTTACTGGACTGGCTGTTCTATTTCCAACTGTAGTGGCGACACTATACTGGAAGCATGCCACAGTAACCGGCGCGATTCTGTCGATCTTGGTCGGAGAAGGACTGGTCGTTTGCTATCATTTTGGGCTTGTGCCAGACCTAGGCACACTCCCCATTATTCCTATTGTATTTACTACTAGCATTGTCCTTGTAGTGGTAAGTCTTCTAACGGACAGGCGACCTACAAGTAAAGGTATAGGCGCTTTGTCAAGAGAGAAGCTTAAGCCAACAAAGTGGTTATTTGTCGTTATCGTGCTCTTCATTCTTGCTAACGACTATTGGTCATGGGGCGACAACAAACTTGGACCACTTAACTTCCCGTGGTGGGTCTGGTACTTCTTTGGATTGTGTATTCTGACTTCCTTGGCATTCTGGCGTCTGTCTTGCACTCGCAGATAACAAGTACCATTCCAATCTTACGTGTAGGCTTACAGTGAGGGGGCGTTTGTTCTATAGCTGTAAGAAGCAGAAAGCCTAGGGTACTGGCTTTCTGCTGATGTGTCGGGCTAGGTTGTTTAAGTTAAGTGTATACCGGCGTTTTTGGGCAGTTCACTCCAAAATGCGTTTCAAAACTGACAGATTGACTTTTAGCTGATCCAGTTTGGGCTTTATAGTAACTATCAATGGATCTAGTAAGTTGAAAAGGGGATTGAGATGTCAATTAGCTAGGTACTATAAATGCGGATATACAAGGCTGGCTTGCAAGAAGGAAATCTTTCAACTAAGCTAGGCGATGAGTTTAGACTAGCTAGTTTCAAGTAAAGCCTTTAGGGAAGGAGATTCATGATTGAAACAATACCGACGCATAAACAGATGCCTCTGGAGTTTCCAGATATTCACGTATTGAGGTATTTAGAGTACTCTAGTAATTCGCCCTCTTCACCAGTGAGAAGGAGAATTGAGCAGCTGAAATCAAAGGCGCGAGAGATTATAGAGGCGCGCTCACAAAACAAAATTTACCTTATAGGCCAGGAGAAAAACCCGTACAATAATGGACTTCCTCTTCCGATACAGAAGGGGGAATACGTTGTATTTGGGATTTGTACTGCAGGATCAGCGATACATGATGAGACTATGCGCTTGCGCGCCTCCGGTGATTTTCTGGAGTCGATGATTTTAGCTGCCTTAGGATCAGCAGCAGTGTCTGAGACGTGCGAATGGTACGGCAAGGAGCTGTTTCGTTGGGCAAGAGAGCAGTCGATAAACGCAAGTCGTATGTTTGAACCAGGGGCAGGCTCATATCCATGGGGATTGGAGAACCAAAGGTTAGTATTTGCCAATCTGCCAGCACATGAGATTGGTGTTACCCTGAATGATGATCTTGCGATGTTACCGTACGCGACTTCATCGTTTGTTATGGGAATGGGTAAGGAAGTGATACAAGCACCTGTGCCTTATTCCTGCAAGGGATGCCCGCAGAGGGATTGCCTGTATCGCTACGAGCCCGAGTCGGGATAAGATGAACCAGCAGACTGAGATAAGACAGCTTATTTGGAGGTATCTATGGCGAGCAATTATGAGAGCACGGCAATTGGCGGTTTCCTGGAAGCCCTTTCCTCTGATGCACCTGCGCCAGGTGGAGGAAGCGTAGCCGCCCTGTCTGGAGCAATGAGTGCGGCTTTAGTGTGTATGGTGTGTAATCTTACAGTTGGCAAAGAGAAGTTTGCAGCACAAGAAGATGAGATAGTATCTATCCGGGATCAGGCTGCCCGGCTGCGCGACGAACTTGTTAAGGCAATTGCCAAGGATATTGATGCATACAATCAGGTAATTGCCTGTTACAAGATGTGCAAAGAAACACCCCAAGATAAGCTTGAGCGCCAGAAAGCTATTCAAGCAGCGCTTAAGCAAGCAAACGAGGTTCCGTATGAGGCGGCTGACTTGTGTGCTCGAGTGCTTCAATTGAATGAAAGGCTACCTGTAATCGGTAACCCAAATGCGGTAAGTGACGTTGCAGTGTCTGTCCAGCTTGCGGAAGCTGCTTTGCAATCGGCCCTATATAATGTTGATATAAACTGCAGTTACATCAAAGATGATAACTACACCGCGCTCTACCGCAAAAGGCGCGCTGACCTAAGCAAGCACGGGGCGCAACTGAAAAAGGAAATCTTGGCTGAAGTACAATCGATCTTAAATGAGTAGATTTACACATACAAGCAATCCCAAGGGGGACCAATGATCATTACCAAACCGAAGCCTTTTTCCGAAATTATTGGGAATCTAAAGCACGAACAAGTGGTCTTTATTGTTGGCTGTTCGGAGTGCGCAGCGGTGTGCAAGACCGGAGGCGAACAACAAGTTAATGACCTCAAAGCGAAACTGGAGAGTGAGGGAAAGATTGTATCTGGCTTCGTAGTACTTAGCCCAGGGTGCAGCCTGATGGAAGCGAAAAAGGAGTTCCGCAAGGCAAAGGAAGCTATTGACCTCGCCGATTCACTGATTGTGATGTCTTGCGGAGGTGGTGTACAGATAGCGCAGGAGGCAAGCGGTATGCCTGTGCACTCAGCTACCAATACTATGTTCCTGGGAACAATGAAACGGGTTGGTCAGTTTCAGGAGTACTGTTCGATGTGCGGAGAGTGCATTTTGGATATGACCAGCGGGATCTGTCCGGCAACACGCTGCGCCAAGGAATTGTTAAACGGTCCGTGTGGTGGGGCAAAGGATGGAAAGTGTGAAGTAAATCCTGATTTGGAGTGCGCTTGGATAAAGATCTACGATCGACTAAAGAAAATGGAGAAACTTGAGCAATTCGTTGATTCCCTGGTCCAGGTCCATGATTATTCTGTAAAGACGAAGCCGGCAGTACTAGTCATGAACCGCAAAGAAGGGTTAGGGGAATAGACAATGACTTCGTTACAGGAAGTTCTCACAAAAAGAGAATTTGCCGTCACAGCTGAGGTGGCTCCTCCTAAAGGAGTTGATACCTCTGAGATGATGGAGAGCGCGGGGTACCTAAAGGGAAAGGTGCACGCGGTGAATGTCACAGATCAACAGAGTTCGGTGATGCGGTTGGGGTCACTCGCGTCCTGCAGGATGCTTCTGGAAAGAGGTATTGAGCCTGTGTATCAGCTGACCACCCGTGATCGTAATCGTATTGCGCTGCAATCTGATCTCCTGTCAGCGTACTCGCTTGGAATCCAGAACGTACTTTGCTTAACAGGGGATCACGTGAAGCTTGGCGATCATTCTGGGGCAAAATCGGTGTTCGACCTTGATTCGGTGTCACTTCTCGCTGCAGCTCGCCGCCTTACTCAGGGACAGGACATGGCCGGGCAGCCGCTGCAAGGATCGCCACGCCTCTATCTAGGTGCGGTTGTCAGCCCGGGATACGAGCCCATGGAACTCCAGCTTCTGAAGATGAAGCGTAAGGTGGAGGCAGGGGCAAGGTTCTTCCAGACGCAAGGCGTATATGACACTGAGCTATTTGGTCGGTTCATGGACAAGGCAAAACAGCTCGAAGTGCCTGTGCTGCTAGGCTGTATCCTGCTCAAATCAGCGGGCATGGCCAAGTACATGAATGAAAAAGTCGCTGGCGTGACCGTTCCTCATTGGATGATCGATGAGATGAACAAAGCCCCGGACAAGGTTGAGACAAGCATTCGGCTGTCCGCGCGTTTAATCCGC
>JAGYNL010000186.1 GCA_018399865.1 Candidatus Bipolaricaulota bacterium
GGAAACGCTGCTTTATATCTCCTTGAGCCAGCAATTCTTGAATTTCTTCCCAAACGTGGCCCAGCTGATTTTGTGGTCGATCTTTTTCCGCAGGCCCTTAGGAAAGGACTAAGCTTATATGCCTACCAGACCGACGAAGAGCTTCTTGACATTGGCACTCACTCCCGCTACGAAGAGGCACAAAGGAGATACGCATGATCATAACTCGCACACCATTTCGCGTAAGCTTCGCCGGCGGTGGATCTGACCTGCCCTCTTACTACCGCAAACACAATGCAGCCGTTGTATCCACAACCATCAACAAATATATGTATGTTACCGTGAACAAGCGCTTCGATGACTCTATCCGCGTAGCATACTCCTCTACCGAGATCGTAGATACTGTAGATGAATTAAAACACGAAATCGTTCGCGCAGCCCTGTGCAAAACCGGAATAGATCGTGGAGTGGAGATCTCAACCATCGCCGATATCCCTGCGGGAACTGGTCTAGGCTCCTCTTCAACGCTTACTGTAGGTCTCTTACACGCATTGCATGCCTACACCAATCGATTCAGCGGAGCCGAACGACTAGCCCGAGAAGCCTGCGAGATCGAGATAGATACCCTAGGCCAACCTATCGGAAAACAAGATCAATACGCAGCTTCTTACGGAGGCCTCAACTACATCCACTTCAACAGGGATGACTCCGTACTGGTAGAACCGATCATATGCGAGCCATCAACCAGACGCCGACTATCAGAATCGCTTCTTCTTTTCTATACCCACATGCAGAGGCAAAGCTCCAGTATATTGGATGAACAAGTCACAAAAACAAGGAAAGGAACAGCCAATCGCGAACTTGGCTTGCTGGTGAAATTGGCTGAGGAAATGCATAAGGCGCTGTGTGATAACCATCCAGAAGCCGTGGGGAAACTATTACACCGAAGCTGGATGATAAAACGGCAGATCGCCAGCGGAATTACTGACCCCCAGATAGACAAATGGTACAAAGCAGCGCTTGAAGCTGGAGCCCAGGGAGGGAAAATCCTCGGAGCTGGCGGAGGAGGGTTTTTGCTGCTCTACTGTGAGCCCGAAGAACAGGGGCAACTTACCCGAAAGATGGAAGCCCTTGGCCTGCGTAGCATCCCATTTGCTTTCGAGGGGCAAGGAAGCCGCATCATCTTCGTGGAGGAATGAATGGAAAACTACGTTGGCCAATACATAGATAAGCTTGAAAAGGGACTTCGCGCCATAGATCCTACAGACATAACCGGAGTCATTGATACTCTTGAAAAATCCCGCATTGAACAGAAGATGATCTTTGTTATTGGAAACGGTGGCAGTGCTGCCACAGCTTCACATATGGCAAACGACCTGCAAAAGCTTGCTTCAAAGGGAAAAGTTCCCGCATTTCGTGCCATCGCCCTTACCGATAACGTTCCGCTTATGACCGCATGGGGAAACGACGAAGACTACACCGCTATATTCGTTCGCCAATTGGAAGCGTTGGCAAGCCAAGAAGACGTCCTGATCGCTATCACCGGTAGCGGAAATTCACCCAACATCGTTCGAGCCATGAAGTGGGCACGAGATAACAAGCTTAAAACAATTGCGCTTCTTGGCTTTAACGGAGGAAAAGCAAGACAGATCGCCGATCACGTACTATTATTTGCAGAGGACCACTATGGCCGAGTGGAAGACGCGCACATGATCCTGGAGCACATGATAGCAAACTAC
>JAGYNL010000187.1 GCA_018399865.1 Candidatus Bipolaricaulota bacterium
ATTGGCAAAAGCAAAGACTGACTCGTCGTAGCTTTGCGTAAACTGCATGGCGATCTCCACCGCGATCCCAGACTCCTCGCCACATATATAAATAGGTTTAGTGTGCAGTGGGTCCTTCCCTGATGCCAATTCCTCAACAAAAGAAACTATTCCTCCCTTGGCCTTGTAGCGCCGCGAGACACCAGCCTCTTCATTGTGCAGGGTAATAAGCAACCCTCCATTGAGGTAAGACAGCTCTTTTAGACGGTGAGATAGCTTAGAAAAATTGTATCTTATCTCGGGAAAAATCTGCTTGTCAGGCAAGAAGGTAATGGTTGTTCCTGTCTCTTTAGTTTCACCTATAATCTCAAGCTCAGAGGTCTTTACCCCGCGAGAGAACTCCTGAAAATAGACTTTCCCGTTTCTACGCACTTCCACATTCATATACTCTGCCAAAGCATTTACAACAGAGATGCCAACCCCGTGTAGTCCACCGCTTACGTGATAGCTTTTGTTGTCGAATTTGCCTCCTGCGTGAAGCGTGGTCATCACTAATTCAACAACGTTTAACCCCGAATCCTTGTGAATACCAACCGGCATCCCTCTTCCGTTATCCCAGACACTCACCCGGTTATCAGCATGCACAGTTACGCGGATTTCATTGCAATAACTCCCAAGAGCTTCATCGATCGAGTTATCAACTATTTCTTCGATGAGATGCATTAATCCAGACTGACCGGTGCTCCCAATGTACATGCCGGGGCGCAGACGTACCGCTTCCAGATCCTCTAATACCTTGATTTGCTCAGCTTCGTAGACCATACCACCACCCAAAAATATTATACTCAAACCCGCTTATAATAGCAATAAGCGCTGTTTCCTTCCTGAGAACGATAGGCATTATTTCGGAACTTTTACACATAAAGGAACTACCTTTCATATCACATGTATAATAATCTGTGATAATGTTAGTTTGCCCAGCTTGTCGGGATTGATTCCTGTGAGTTTTGTATCAGGCTTACTCTACGAGTAACCTTTCGCTGCTTTGAATAAGAAAAAACAAGCGAGGGACAATAATTCAGTGCCCCTCGCAAGACTTGTTATTGATGTGGCTTAACAACCTCAACGACGTCCGGGAAGTCCATTCCCAGCCGTTTTAGTGTCGCTATAGTGGGGACTCCATCCTTTGTCCAGCCCCTGCGTTGGTAGGCCGCATCGCAGAGTTTCTGATATTGATCCTCACGAAAAGCTCGCAAAGCTTTTACTTTTTCCGAGGTGGACATGGAATCAGGTTCTATTCCAACTTTCTCTCTTAATTGCTTGTCGTAACGCTCCACACGAGACTCGTATTCTTCCTCGGTCACTGGGCCAACTGAGCGATAAGGAATACGGTCATGCTCACGACGGCCATAGCCCAGACGCAGATTGAATACGCGTTGGAAATTATATACACGCTCAGACTGCAAAATCAGGTCATCAGGGGTGACTTCAATACCAGTGACTCCAGTGAAAAGATCGCAGTAGTTCTGAACGTGCTCGGGGACTTTGGCGCTCTCAATACCGCTGTAACGAGTGGAGTTATCAGCCGGTTCGATGTCGTTCCAAGGAAGCTTACATAAACCGTTTAGACCAAACCAGGTGCGCCACATGGGAAAATAGTGCAATGCCTCGGCTTTGTCTTCAAACGTAGGAATCTGGTTGTTGACCATATCCATGAAGATCAGCCACGCTTCATCGTGTTGAGGCCCCTTCAGCGCCAGCCCATAACCACCCTGCATGGCGAGGGATTCCTTAGTCACGTACTCCGAGTACTCCATACCCTTGCACTCCATGCCAATATCATTTAAGAAATTAGGATCGGCGCTATATTCTTCTGCAAAGTACTTCTTCATTCGCCTGATTCCCTGTCCAAAGATAAGCCCGAACCCCTCACCCCTACCTACCTGATGCAGTACTTCCATCGCGTTGTCTGCATTTCCGAAATGCAGATCAAGGCCGCCAGTTTTCTCTTTGTCTAGAACACCAGCTTCATAGCACTCCATTACAAACGCCATGCCTGTTGTATAGGATATGGAATCAAGCCCGTATGTATCGCAGTAGAAGTTCATTTCTAGGACAAACTCGGGGTCGAAGATCCCCATGTTCGCTGACCCGCCAGCAGTCTCGTATTCTGGTCCATCCACGACCACACGATTTCCCTTGTAGGGCCCCGTACGCAACACGAAGCCGTCGACTGCGTGTGAACAAGACATGGTACAACCCATCCAGCAACCGTCCGGCATCCCTTGCGTGTATCTCTCGCCCCAAACCTTAGATGAGATCTTCTCCGATTCAGGGTGAGAGCCAAACTTGTAGTTCTTGACAGGCAGCAGATCAAACTCATCCATGATCTCTACCAGATGCGACGTTCCTACCTGCCGCATGTTTGACTGAGAAGCATCTAGGGCAAGGATTTCTTTGTTGATTCGTTGGCCTGCACGTCTTAGCTTCTCAATATCCGCAGGCCCATTGGAATCAGGCTTTACGCCTGTCTGTTTAACGACCAATGCAGCAATTTTCTTGTCCCGGAATACCGTCCCGATACCACCGCGACCAGCTTGCTTGATACGAGGAACCTTTCGTCTCATATCGAAGAAACTGAAGTTTAGGCAGCCAATGCGGGCATGCTCAGCTCCAACACCAGATGAGACCGTAGAAATAGAAAGGAGGTCACGCGGGGAATCAGAATCCGCGAATTCGCTCAACAGCTTTTCGGCAATAACGTGTGTGTTTACGTCCATTTCAGGTGCCTCTAGTATCTGCACCTTCCCTGCGTCACCGTCCACAAACACGATCACTTCTCTTTCACTCTTGCCCTGAATTTCCAGGCTATCCCAGCCTGAGAACTTCAGGTAAGGCCCAAAATATCCTCCCACGTTAGAATCAATGACGCTTCCGGTTGTGGGAGAAATACTTACAACAAGTGACTTTCCAGCACCAGGATAAGTAGTGATTCCCCCGATCGGGCCGACACCTATCACGATCTCATTCTCGGGATCGTTCCACTGGGTGTCCTCTGAGACGGCATTCCACAACCGCCATAGGCCAAAGCCGCGCCCACCGATAAACTTCTCTTTCATCATGTCCGTGACGGGCCGAGGTTCTATCTTCCCGTCGCTGATGTTTACATAGAGGGTCTGTCCAGTGTATCCACGCTCGACCTTACGGGGATCATACGACATTTCAGAGATAACCTTGTACTTATCACGTTCCGCCATCCATTCCTCCTTCATGCAGCTAACTGCAAGCTTCGTACCAAGGGCAAGTCTTGTTTGCCGAATCTACCACCCTGCGTAATTGGCAAGATCTCCAGCTGAAACAACTCCAGCTTCGACATCTTCAATCGCTTGCCCGAGAATCTCTACCCCATCAGAGATATCCTCCTGACTAATAGTAAGTGGTGGAGTTATCTCAATCACATTAGAGTCAGTACCTACATAAAATACTATCAGCCCAAGCCTGTGCGCCTGAAAACAAACCAAGGACGTAAATTCTGGATCAAGGCTTTGGACCCTAGCTAGAGATAATCTCCGTTCCAACTGCTACACATTCCCCACATACATCACCTATCTTCGTATGAGTTGTTGCAACGTTTGTAAGATTCCGCTTCGCTATTCTCCCAAAATCCACCAGAACATTCAATAAGACCTTTATCTCCGATAACGTCCAGCACAGTCGCTCCAGCCGCGTACACCATCGGATCTACTACCCATTAGCTACAATCCCATTTGGAATAGTATCTAATTTCTCTGTTTTTAGGCAGTTATCTAGCAACATTCTCCTCATCACCCATTATTGGCTCAAAAATAACCCAGCTACCCGTTTTTGCAGAGCGCCACTTACCACAATCTGCCATTCTGCTTAAGTGTAGATAGCTTCTCATTCAACCAAACGTATAGAATCTGGCTCTAGCTCGCGGTTGTTGTACTAATCGCAGCATCCAAGACGTCAAGCCCTTCGTTTAGCTGTTCGTCGGTAATCGCTGCAGAAACCAACATTCGTATTACATTACCATATATTCCAGCACTAGGTATTACCAACCCATTTCGCAGGCACTCCTGTATGATAGCCCCGCATTCCTCTTTGGCTGGCTCCTTGGTATTACGGTCTTTCACTAATTCCATGCCAAGCATTGCCCCTAATCCTCTAACATCTCCAATAATATCATACTTAGCTCGCATGTCCTCAAATCGCTTCCTAATTGTCTTGCCAACATTAATTGCACGTTCAAGAAGCTTTTCTTGTTCGATAATGTTTAGAACCTCAATGCCTGCTCTACAAGCTATCGGATTTCCTACATAGGTTCCCCCAATTGAACTTCCAGGCATGGCATCATAGATTGACTTCTTTCCTATGACGCCCGAAAGAGGAAGACCTGCTGCTATCGACTTTGCAACAACTATCAGATCAGGTTCAACGCCCGTATGCTCGATAGCAAAAAACTTGCCTGTACGGCCATATCCACTCTGGATCTCGTCTGCTACAAACAGGATGCCATACTTAGCAGTTAGCTCGCGAAGATACTCCAGAAACCCATCTGACGGGACTATGAATCCACCTTCACCCTGTAATGGTTCAATGACAACCGCCGCAACTTCTTGTGGGTCCACTACAGAGGTCAATTGACGCTCGAAATCTTCAATGACCATGTTGTTACGATAGGGATTAGGAAGCGGAAGGCGATAAATATCTGATGCAAACGGGCCAAAACCCGCTTTGTAAGGGATTGCTTTGTGCGTCATTGTCATTGTAAGAAGTGTACGGCCATGAAAGGCTCCCTCAAAGACCACTATGGCCTTTCTTTTAGTATACATGCGAGAGATCTTGACCGCGTTTTCGATAGCCTCTGCGCCGCTATTGAAAAAGGCTACTTGCTTCTCAGAATTGCCTGGAGCCAATTTAGAAAGCCTTTCGGCAAGCGTTACATACGATTCGTAAGGGATAGCAGTGAAATCCGTATGAGTGAACTTACCTGCTTGATCACGAACTGCCTCTACTAGCTTCTGCGGAGTGTGCCCAACAAACAAGCACCCCCAGCCACCTGTAAAATCGATGAATTGGTTCCCATCAACATCCTTGACCAGAGCGCCATGTGCCTCAGCAATGAAAGCAGGCAAGAGAGTCTCAAACACTGCCGGCACATGACGCTCCTTCCGGGAAGCGATTTCGCGTGACCGTGGACCAGGTACCTCGGTCCGTAGAGAGATGAATTTGCTGCTCACCATATACCTCCTGATAATCTCGCGTCTCGACTAATGTATTCTACAAAGGACATCATAGAACACATTCCATCAGTCCCGTCTCTAGGACATCTGCATAGAAAACAGGACTACACGAGTCGGTTTACAAGCTAGTGTAGACAATAACCGCCCGCAGATCCACCAGATGTCAAACCCGTAGTGTTTTCATCCACAGGCATTAAGCACCCAAAGATAGCTAACTATCAACTATAATCTATTACCTATTAACAATTATAGTACAAAAACCCCAACAAAAACCCTATGACCACCCGATAGAAATCAAGTCCATACGCAAAACCTTAACCCTTGTACCGTTAACCAAGTTTTACCCTAAGGGCAGCTCTCGCTCAAGTCACATTTGGCATTCCCGTTGTCGTTATCACCGGCCTCGCAAGGATACAAGATAGATAGAACACTCATTCGTTTCCTACTCAGATCCAATTCTCAAATCGTCAAGTCGCGGGTCATCCTTTGATAGCGGGATGGTTTGTATTTTTCTTAGGGATTTTTCATCGGATACTGATAGGGTTACTGGAAAGGTGTCTTCATGGTCGCAGTACCGAGCAGCTATCCTTGCTGCCAATAACAGGTCAGCTTCTGTTGGCCTACCCTCCACAAGACTCAACGGCCCCATTACATCAGTGGGCTCCATCGCATAACGACCATGGGCGAATCTTGATAAAGCGATATTGTCCTCCTCGTTTCGCCCTACAATCAATCTAGCTCGCTGAGAGATGCGAAAATGGCGTCCATAGCGAAGTATGGTAAATTCATCTATTCCCATGTTCTCTTTACCTATATGCAAGAAAGAGTCGCGCAAGCGTGCACCGTAAGCCTTATCAGTCAAAATGCAACCGCCGGCTGATTGAGAGTACTTGTTGATCCCAAGTTCTTGTGCCAATCTAATCTGTTCCTTCCTACTGCGCCCTGAAATGGAGTATAGATCTGTTCTGGAGATCCAGCCTTCTTTAACAGGCAGTGTGTCCGGAAGAAGGTTTGCTGAGAGCGGGCGAAGCAGGCGATCATTTAACCCGCTTTCTATTTGAATAGTATCCATCATATGCCTGCGTTGTGACATCGGTCTCTGGCCTACTACCTCGCCAGTGACAACAAATTGAGCCTGCTCTGCTTCCATTACACGCAGGGCTTCTCTCAACATAAGAATGCGGCAATCAATGCATGGGTTTACTGCGGCTCCATACCCATGCTTAGGATATTTAACTACCTCAAGTTGCTGTGTAGAAAGATCAGCAATCCGAAGTTGTAGACCAAGCTCGCGTGCGCTCTGAGCGACTATATAGTCCCTCTTGGCAACAGCATTGACAAAGAACCTTATGCTCAAGCCAATTACATCTATACCGGCTCGTTTGACTATGGCGACGGAAAGTGCGCTGTCAAGGCCACCAGACAATAGAGCAATTGCTCGCACACCTTGGGACAGATCTTCACCCTCAATTCTCCGGTTCTTCATCCAATCTTCACACCTCCGTAAGCCTTTCTTCACACCTAACCTCTAAAATAGTATCGCTTTTAAACCAGCATTTGCACACAACTCTAAGGAGGGATAGAAGATGAATAAAAAAAGAGTATTGTTAATTGGAACACTGCTTGCCTTCGTAATAGCGGCAGGAATAACATTTACTCAGATTCAAGACACTACAGGCAGCCTTGCAGTAGGTGGGGTAAGTGTATTAGCGCAAGATGAAACGATTACAGAGTCTGGGCAAGCTGCAGTCAAGGCGGCTATTGCTGCTGTGAGTCCATCCGTGGTTAGAGTCGACGTTACAGCAACCGTGTCAATACCAGACAGTTACAGTGACATATTCAACGACCCGTTTTTCAGAAGGTTCTTTGGAGAGCCGCAAACCCCTAAAGAGAGGCAAACAACTGCACTGGGGTCGGGTTTTGTAATTGAATACTTGGACCAAAAACTAGTGTTGACAAACGAACATGTAATTGATGACGCAGACAGTATACGTGTGACCAGTCCAGACGGGCAAACTTTGGATGCTACAGTACTAGGAAGCGATGAAGAGCTTGATATTGCTGTATTGAAGCTCGATGGTGACACCTCGGGCTTGCCGTCTGTAACCTTTGGAGACTCATCCACTGTCGAGATAGGCGATTGGGCAATTGCCATTGGTAATCCGGTAGGAATGTCTTACACCGTAACAATGGGAATAATCAGCGCAATCAATCGTGACCTTGAAAAGCCTAATGGGAACGGTTACTACAACAACCTTATTCAAACCGATGCCGCCATCAATCCCGGAAACAGCGGAGGGCCGCTAGTTAACGCACAAGGGCAAGTAATAGGCATAAACACATTAATAGCCCGCCAGTCTTCCAGTGGAGTGGCCGTTGAAGGGATCAATTTTGCTATCTCCATCAATCAAGTCAAGAACGTCCTTGAACAGCTTGTAACCACGGGTAAAGTCACCCGTGCCTATCTGGGTGTATACATCCAAGACATAACAGCAGCCATGGAAGAGTCTTTCGGAGTTAAGGCAGGCAAAGGGGTCTTGGTATCAGACACAGTCTCTGGATCACCAGCCGAACAGATAGGGATCAAATCGGGAGATGTCATAGTAAAAGTCAATGGCGAGCCAGTTGGCTCAACCGATGAGCTGATTCAAGAAATCTCCACCAAGCCAGTAGGAAGCGAAGTGACGCTTCATATTGTACGTGATAAAGAACCTCTGCAGATGCAGGTGGTGCTGACAGAGAAGCCAAGTGAAGAAGCTTTGTCTACTACTACACCAGAGGGCAAAGAGGAAACTGCTCTGGAGAAGTTCGGAATCACTGTAGGATCAATATCCTCAGCAACAGCGCAGCGCCTGGGATTGCAATCGACTCAAGGAGTTGTCATAATCGAGATAGACCCTGGCAGCAGAGCTGATTGGGCTGGGTTGGAGAATGACGATGTTATCCGTGAGGTCAACCGTCAACAGATCAGATCAGTGGATAATTGGAACTCGATGGTCAGCAGCATGGATGATAATGCATCGGTAATGTTAACCATAGTTCGTGATGGAAGAACTTACTTTGTGCCCCTAAACTAGTTAAGGGCATCGGAGAGTAGCGCAGCTTGGTCAGCGCGCAGCGTTCGGGACGCTGAGGT
>JAGYNL010000188.1 GCA_018399865.1 Candidatus Bipolaricaulota bacterium
TCTTATTTCGTCACGTATTGCTGCTGCTTGCTCAAACTCCAGCTTATCTGCAGCCTCATGCATCTGTCTTTCCAGTTGCTTTATGGCAGGCAGTATTTCTTCGGGCGGAATCTGCTTCAGCTCTTTTTTCTTGGGCGCAGCAGTCTGTGGAGCACTTATCGTCTGCATAATGTCAGTGATGTTACGCTTGATGGTCTGTGGCGTGATCCCGTGCTTCTTATTGAAGGCGATTTGAATAGTACGCCGCCGGTTAGTCTCATCGACCGCGTAGCGGATGGAATTGGTCATCGTATCAGCGTACAGTATTACTTTGCCAAGAACGTTACGCGCAGCGCGGCCAATAGTCTGGATAAGGGAGGTGCCCGAGCGGAGGAATCCTTCCTTATCCGCGTCCAGGATGGCAACTAGAGAAACCTCTGGTAAGTCGAGTCCCTCACGCAATAGATTGATTCCCACCAGTACATCGAACTTACCCAGACGAAGATCACGGAGAATATCTATCCTTTCTAGTGTATCAATCTCTGAGTGAAGGTAACGGGCTTTTACTCCTAAATCGACAAAGTACTCTGTCAGATCTTCGGCCATCCGCTTGGTAAGTGTTGTAACCAGTACTCGCTCACCGCGCTTTGCAACATTGTCTATCTCCCCCATGAGGTGATCAACCTGGCCAGCCACCGGATGAATAACTAGCTCTGGGTCTACAAGACCAGTGGGGCGTATGATCTGCTCTACTACCGCTTTGGAATGTCGAAGCTCATATGGCCCTGGAGTGGCAGATGTAAATATAACTTGGTTTAGTCTCTGCTCGAACTCGGAAAACATAAGTGGGCGATTGTCAAGAGCTGAAGGAAGACGGAAGCCATAGTCCACTAGTGTCTTCTTGCGTGATCGATCGCCGTTGTACATACCTCCTACTTGAGGGATGGTTTGGTGTGATTCGTCGACCACCATCAGGAAGTCGGATGGGAAGTAATCTAGTAGTACAGACGGTGGTTGTCCCGCTAGGCGGCCATCCAGGTGTCGCGAGTAGTTTTCTATTCCCGAACAATAGCCCATCTCTTGCATCATTTCTAGATCATAGTGGGTTCGCTGGCTAAGCCGTTGTGCCTCTAAGAGTTTTTCTTCCTTTTTTAGTTGCTCTAGCCTTTCTTCTAGTTCCTCCTCAATTACCTCTGTTGCCCGCTGCATTCGCTTGCTTGGAGTTATGAAGTGAGAGGCTGGGTAAATAGTTATCTCATCCTCCTCTCGGAGTACATGGCCAGTTATTGCATCAAGGGTAACAATTCTCTCAACTTCATCGCCGAAGAACTCCAGGCGCAATATGTTCTCTTGGTAAGCTGGGATTATCTCCAGTGTATCTCCGCGGGCACGAAAGGTACCGCGCTCGAATCCGATTTCGTTTCGCGCATATTGGAGGCCCACCAACCTGCGCATAATATCGTCTCGATCGTGCATACCACTGCGCTCAACCGTGATGGACATGTCGCGGTAGTTAACTGGTGAGCCCAGGCCATAGATGCATGAAACAGAAGCCACAATGATGACATCGCGCCGCTCAAAAAGAGCTGATGTTGCCGCGTGCCTCATTCGGTCGATCTCCTCATTTATCGACGAGTCCTTCTCGATGTATGTATCCGTTTGAGGAAGATAAGCTTCCGGTTGGTAATAGTCGTAGTAAGACACGAAGTAGTGAACAGCGTTTTCTGGGAAAAGCTCCCGAAACTCATTACATAGCTGTGCAACAAGCGTCTTGTTGTGGGCCATGACTAGGGTTGGTCGCTGCACGTTATTAATCACATTGGCTATGGTAAATGTCTTACCCGTGCCCGTTGCGCCAAGAAGAGTCTGAAGCTTCTCACCTGCCATGAGGCCCTCAGTTAAGGCGGCAATAGCCTCTGCCTGATCGCCCTGAGGCTTCATATGAGGCGAAATACGAAATCCTGCTCTTTCTCCCACTTTTAGCGTATGCATCCTAGTCTAAATGGTAGCTTTCGCAGGCATGTGGATCAATGGCTTTACTGGCGAGTGGTAGAACGGCAATTGCTCGCCAAGCAAAGAACACTAGCTTCAGGCTCTTTTTCTCAGAAAAATTGGGGAGTTCTTCGCTATGAGCTTGGTTTATACCAATGCCTAATCTATAGCGTAATTTATATTGTAAGAATGTTAAGTAACATTAGAGGTATACTCAGTATCTAGCTGATTCTTTGCCTCTGTCCTTGCCGATGATTTAGAATTAGTATGTCAGACATTTCTAAAGGGGGGGATCAATGGCTCTTACTTGCGGGCTAGTTGGCTTACCAAGCTGTGGAAAAACCACCATCTACAATGCGATCACTGCTGCTGGAGCGGGAAGCTATGACGGTTCGGAGATGAATCGCGCGATGATAAACGTGCCAGATCTACGAATTCAGCCACTTGTTGACATGTACAGCGCACGCAAGGTGGTACCAGCAACCTTAGAAGTGGTAGATATTCCTGGACTGAAACAGGGATCAACCGCTAGCGATGGCCGCGGCAAGAAGCTTCTTGGGCACATCAAGGATGTGGACGCAGTAGTGCATGTTGTTAGGTGTTTTGAGGATCCAAATGTGCCCTTCGAGTATCAGACGATAGACCCAGCGCGAGATGTAGAAACAATAGATCTAGAGCTAATGGTTGCAGACAGTCAGACTTTGCAGAACAAGATCGATCGCCTTGATAAGCTTGCCCGCTCTGGTGATAAAGAAGCCTCCCGCATGATTGCGGACTGCCAAAAAGTGCTTAGTGCTCTTAACGAAGGGATTCCTGCGAGAAAGCAAGATCTAGAAGAACATGAACTGGCAAGCATTTATGACTGTAACCTTGTTTCTCTCAAACCCGTGCTGTATGTAGCTAATATCCAGTCGCTAGAGGATGAAAGCAATGAGCACGTAAGAAAACTATCCGCGATCGCTGATTCGGAAAAGGCGGAGATGATAACGGTGTGCGGACAGGATGAGTCCGAGATCAGTCGGCTCGACCCAGAAGACCAACAGGAATTTCTTCGGGAGTTGGGCTTGGGTGAGTCGTCAATGGAGAGGCTGATCCGCGCTGCTTATCGGATGCTTGGCCTAGTCAATTTCTTCACTGCCGGAGAGAAAGAGGTTCACGTGTGGACGTGCCGTAAAGGGGATAAGGCGCCGGTTGCTGCAGGGAAAATTCATTCCGACATGGAACACGGCTTCATACGCATGGAAGTTATTCGCTACAAAGACCTTATGGAGTTTGGAAGCGAGGTAGCGGTGGCAAAAGCGGGCAAACAAGGAATCGAAGGCAAGGACTATGAGGTTAAGGATGGAGATATCGTGGTCATCCGCTTTAGCCCACCAAAGAAATGAATCCTGGTTAGTAGGTTTGTGATGATCTCCTTTTCTTCTTTCAACAATTACATGTCAGATTAAGTCGTTACTGCTGCACCCTACGCAAAAACGGCCTTTCTGCTTTTGTAGCGTGAGCAGCTTGCCTGCCTGTGCGCCCGCCTGCGCGCAACGCGCGGGCAGGTGTCCGCACGCAGACA
>JAGYNL010000189.1 GCA_018399865.1 Candidatus Bipolaricaulota bacterium
GGCTTGCCAATATGCAGCAGAGAAGATCGTATTCTCGTGCTCAGAGTTCTTAGTGATACGACGTGACCTGAAAGGATGAATAAGCAGATCCTGCAGTTGAAGACCCGGCGGGTTGTATAATCGGATAGAGTGAACTTGATCAGCTAATCCTTTAAGCAAACCAAGAAGCTCAAACAACTGAGCCTTCGTTCGATACGCCATCCACAAAACCTCGTAAGGACCGCGCTCAACTTCCTTGGCGGTCACCCAGAAGTGGTGTGTAAGCTCTCCTCCTTCTCCATCTCGATAACCAAGACCAAACCCATTTTCGCTCCAGATCAATTCCGCCTTTGTCGTCTGGGCAGGAAGAAGCGAGCAGGATCCGTGACGCCGCAGGCGCGCAATGCGAGAGCTGTGCATTTCTTCCCAGTCTTTGGCAGTAAGGCGAACCGGAATTCGCGGTTTCACATCTACTGAAAGGTCTGCTGGATCAAGTGTGTACCAGTGCTCGTAGGCGCCATTCCCGAATCCAAACTGGTTGTAGAATCCCTGATCAAATATCCCAAGCACCGCAACCTTAGCACCATGCGATGCTTCTTCAGCCAGGCTTCTCGCTACCAGGCGGCTAGCCAGGCTTTGCCTACGGGCGATACGGCTAGTTGTTACCCCACCAATAATCGAGACCGGGATATCCTGCTTCAGGTGACGCAGTGTGCCCTGGCAGCAATTCACCATGCACTCGGCCTCGCCATTTAACTCGGCTACAAGGTTGCGACCGCTTGCAAGAATCGCCTCCAGCGCTTGCTCTTGCTCTTTTTTCTCTATCCAGCCCGCCTCACGCCAGATCCGCGCAACGGCCTTTCTGTCTTTGCTGGAATCGTAATGCCTAAGGGTTATCATCGCATGTAGATTCCACCATTTGCATTTATTGTCTCACCAGTGATGTATCCTGCTTCCTGAGAGGCCAAAAAGGCAACCACTGCCGCTATATCTTCAGGTTCCGCAATCTTGCCCGCCGGGATCTTTGCTCTTATTGCATCGCCATTTTTGGCAATAGCAGCGGCATTCATGTCGGTATTAGTGTATCCAGGCGATATCGCATTTGCAGTAATTGCGGGCGCCAGCTCTAAAGCAAGCGATTTCGTGAACCCAATTAAGCCTGACTTGGCAGCGGAGTAATGCGCTCCGTGGTCTGAGCCTGTCATAGCTCTCAAACTGCAAATATTGATAATGCGTCCCCAATCAAGCTTACGTAGGTGCACAAGAGCTGCCTTCACCATATAAAAGGCACCGGATAGATTGACAGCTATCGCTCGATCCCAATCCTCAAGGGTCATATCACCTATTGTAGTGTGTTGAGAGAAGCCGGCATTGTTTACCACAATCCGTATTCCCCCATACCGATGCGCTGTCTGTTCAACAAGATTACTAACCTGCTTATAATCCCTGACATCTGCCTTACAAGCAAATGCCCTTCCTCCGCCAGATTCAATCTCTTCAACCAGTTTAAGCGCCTTTTCCTCTCCAGATAAGAAGTTTATGCTAACCCCATACCCACGGGCAGCAAGCTTACGAGCAACCGCTGCCCCGATCCCCCTCGCACTACCTGTTATCACTGCTCCCAATTTTCCTTGCGTAGTATTTTCATTGATATCCATGCTTAAGATTATAGGAGATATGTGCTTATTCGGCATCCTAGAAAGGTCTTCAATTTGGGGTGTAAAAGGGCATGCAAACACCTAAAAAAGGCCAATAGAGGGTGGCCTTAGTAGATTGACTTCTAACCTTTCCCCTGGTAACCTAGGTAGTATCTTCTGCCAGGAGGTTAGAGTTGAATAGAGAGAGCATTCCATTAGCAGAGTTAGTAAGTCTCCCGAATTTTTACTTCGTCACACCCTCATGGGACAAGAAACACATCGCCTTCTACTGGGATAAGACGGGGCAGATGGAGCTCTATCTTATTGACCTTCCCGATGGAGCGCCCTATCAGTTGAGCCATGGCGAGGTGCCCCGCTCACTGCGAGCCGGCTTCATCTGGAGCAGAAACGGGAAGAAGATTGTATTTGCCAAAGATCAAAACGGAAACGAACAGCATGATCTTTACTCCTTTGATATAGATACCCAGGCCGCAATTCAGCTAACTAACACGCCGAAAGCTCAAGAAATCCCAGCAGAATTCAGCCCTGATGATGAATGGATGTCTATGTTTTCCAATCGCGATGGGCAGATGAATCTCTATAAAATGCGCCCTGACGGTGCGCAAGTCACGCAACTTACACACTTCTCTAATC
>JAGYNL010000190.1 GCA_018399865.1 Candidatus Bipolaricaulota bacterium
TCAACGGCAAACCACTAATCGAATACACAATAGGCCTATTTACCGCACATAGGATCCACGACCTGTTTATCAACCTTCACCATTTGGCGAACAAGATCGAAAGCTATCTTGGAGATGGCAGCAAGTACAGGGTTCACATCACCTATTCCTACGAGGAACAGCTTCAGGGAACAGCCGGCGCGCTTCGCGCCTTCGGTAATTTCCTGGATGAGCCTTTCATCGTCATATACGGAGATATCCTTACCCAATTTGACCTCACTAAGCTGAGCAAGTTCCATAATGAGCACCGTGGGATAGGAACACTCGTAGTGCAGAAAACAGATCGCCCGGAAGATTGCGATATTGTAGAAATAGACTCGGATAACAAGGTCATAGATCTCCACCATGCCCCTGGAGACTTCTCACACGGAAACCTGGGAAATGCCGCCTTGTATCTGCTTGAACCAGAAATTCTGCAACTGCTTCCCAAACATGGGCAGGCCGATTTTGTAGTCGATCTATTCCCGCAGGCCCTTAGGAAAGGACTAAGCTTATATGCCTACCAGACCGACGAGGAGCTTCTTGACATTGGCACACACTCCCGCTATGAAGAGGCACAAAGGAGATACGAATGATCATAACGCGCACACCATTTCGCGTAAGCTTCGCTGGTGGGGGATCCGATTTGCCCTCCTACTACCGCAAACACGGGGCAGCCGTGGTGTCTACAACCATCAATAAATATATGTATGTTACTGTCAACAAACGTTTCGATGACTCCATCCGCGTCGCATACTCCTCTACCGAGATCGTAAACAATTTAGACGAACTAAAACACGACATCGTTCGCGCAGCCCTACACAAGACAGGAATCGAGCGTGGAGTAGAGATTACAACAATTGCAGACATCCCTGCTGGAACTGGCCTTGGCTCCTCCTCAACCCTTACTGTAGGTGTCTTACACGCGTTACATGCCTACGCAGATCGATTCAGCGGAGCAGAACGCCTAGCCCGAGAAGCCTGCGAGATCGAGATAGAAACCCTTGGCCAGCCTATAGGAAAACAGGACCAGTACGCGGCTTCATATGGAGGACTTAACTACATACGCTTTGCTAAGGACGACTCCGTACTTGTCGAACCGATCATATGCGAGCCATCAACCAGGCGCAGGCTTTCAGAGTCCCTTTTGCTCTTCTACACCCACATGCAGAGGCAAAGCTCCATTATTCTTAATGAACAGGTGACAAAGACAAGGCATGGGACAGCCAATCGCGAACTCGGCCTGCTTGTAAGATTGGCTGAGGAAATGCACGAAGCGCTATGTGATAACCATCCAGAAGCTGTGGGTAAGCTATTACATCGAAGCTGGATGATAAAACGACAGATCGCAAGCGGGATCACTGACCCCCAGATAGACAAATGGTACAAAGCTGCGCTTGAAGCTGGGGCGCAAGGAGGAAAGATCCTCGGCGCAGGAGGTGGAGGGTTCTTGCTTCTGTACTGCGAGCCCGAAGAACAGGGCCAACTTACCAGAAAGATGGAAGCACTTGGCCTGCGCAGAATCCCATTTGCTTTTGAGGGACAAGGAAGCCGCATCATCTACGTGGAGGAATGAATGGAAAACTACGTTGGGAAGTACATAGATAAGCTTGAGAAAGGACTGAGGGCGATCAATCCTTCAGCAATCACTAAAGTGGTCGATGTCCTAGAGAAAGCACGCATCGAAGAAAAGACAATCTTCATTATAGGAAACGGTGGAAGCGCTGCCACAGCTTCACATATGGCAAATGATCTACAGAAGCTTGCTTCAAAAGGAAGAGCCCCCGCATTTCGTGCTATTGCCCTTACCGATAACGTCCCGCTTATGACTGCATGGGGAAACGATGAAGACTACACCGCTATATTTGTTCGCCAATTGGAAGCGTTGGCAAGCCAGGGCGACATATTGATTGCTATCACCGGTAGCGGAAATTCACCTAACATCGTGCGTGCAATGAAGTGGGCACAGGATAACATGCTCAAAACAATCGCGCTTCTTGGCTTCAATGGAGGAAAAGCAAGACAGCTCGCTGATCACGTCATCTTGTTTTCCGAAGACCACTACGGCCGAGTGGAAGACGCGCACATGATCCTGGAGCACATGATAGCAAACTAC
>JAGYNL010000191.1 GCA_018399865.1 Candidatus Bipolaricaulota bacterium
CAATTCGATCGGTTTCCCTGGCATCTTTCGTGGGACGCTGGACGTTTTTGCGAAGACAATTACTGATGAAATGGCGATTTCTGCTGCCTACTCCATTGCAAAAACAGCAGAAGATAGGGGGATCAGTGATGATTCTATTGTCCCAACCATGATGGAGACGGATGTGTTTATAAATGAGGCGGTTGCAGTAGGATTAAAAGCGATTGAACAAGGGATTGCTCGTCGTGTTCTTACTGAGGATCAGCTACGTCAGGAAGCGGAGACTCGGATCCATCATGCACAGGAAGAGACAAAAATTCTAATGAAGGCTGGTCACATTCAGCCCCCACCGCGCGATTAGTGCTATTAGTAGAAATCTAAATGAAGAGAACCGGTCAGTTATGCGCCTGGCCGGTTTTTATCTTAGTCCGTATTTCACGGTCAAGGCTTCTTCCACCGTCTTGGGGACGAATGAGCTTATGTCTCCTCCGTAGCGTTTTACTTCTTTAACAATGGATGAGGATAAGAAAGAAAACCTGCCTGCTGTCATAAAGAAGACGGTCTCAATTTCCGAATCTAGATCGCGGTTGGTAAGAGCCATTTGAAACTCGTAATCAAAGTCGGAGTTGGCACGCAAGCCGCGGACGACAGCTCCTGCACCCAGGCTGTGAGCACAGTCTATTAGTAAACCAGTGTAACTCGTGACCTCTACCCCGCTGATCTTTGTCTCGATGAGTGCATTATGGGTGATCTGCTCGCGTTCCTCTACCGAGAATAGCGCTTGCTTATTGGGATTGGCAACGATAGCAATTACCAGCTTCGGAAACACCTTTCTGGCACGGCGAACGATGTCTATATGCCCATAAGTTATCGGGTCGAAGCTGCCTGGGTAGACGGCTTTTGGCATTGTCATTACTGTTTGATTCTAACGCACGCTTTCGTTTATCTCAATCTCGGGCCGCACCGTTACGTCTTGTGGGCCGACAACGGCAATGTTCATTTCTTTGGGGTCTAGGTAGGAATCGATAATTCGATGCACATCATCAAGCTCTACAGCGTCAATTCGTTGGATTAGTTGATCGGGGGAGAGTATCTCGGCACCCATAACTGAAGCGCTTCCCAAGCGCGCCATGCGGTTGATGTTGGATTCAAGATCTAGAATCAGATTGCCTCGCATTTTCGCCCGGGCGAGACTAAGTTCTTCCTTGCATATCTTGCCCTGGAATGCTTCTAGCTCCTCTAGAAGAATGTCAAGCGTTCGCTTCGCGTTTTCTGGAGCAATGCCTGCATAGATAACCCACATGCCGGCGTCGGAGTAGCTGAAAAGAGAACTTGAGACAGAATATGCTAAGCCAAGCTGCTCTCTTACACGCATGAATAAACGTGAACTTGTTCCTCCGCCCAAAATTGTGTTTACAATGTCAGCAGGAAAGCGGTCCTTACTCTTGGCATTAGGTGCTCGAAAACCTATAAAAATATGCGATTGCCCTGTATCTTTGCGGTGGTATTCCCGCTTTGGTCTAAGAAAAGGGGGTTTGCGCTTAAGTTTGCTGAAGCTGGCTGATGGTGGATTGAAAAGCTTAGATGCAAGGTTGGTTACTGCCCTACTATTTGCTGCGCCGCATACTACAAGGGTCATCGCTTGGGGGTTATAGTAATCGGAGTGGAACCTAATGAGATCATCTGGGGATATCTTTTCTAGTGCATCGCGTTTACCAAGTATGCAACGGGTTAGTGGATGCTGATCTTGCCATAACGAAGCAATGAACAGGTCGTGGGCTTGCTGTTCAGGGTCATCTTTCCTTGCCCGAAGTTCCTCAAGCACAACTTGTCTTTCTCGCTTCAGTTCTTGGGCTGAGAATTGTGGGTTCTGAGTAATATCTGAGACGATATCCAACATTTGGCAGAGCCCGGTCAACGGTGCCTGGGCGTAGTAGAAAGTATACTCTTTTCCAGTACCACCATTTATCTGACCACCTATAGAGTCTATTTGTTGCGAGATCTCGTCTGAGCTACGGGACGGTGTTCCCTTGAACAGCATGTGCTCAACTAAGTGAGCAATACCGAATTGAGAGGAAACGTCGTCACGGCTTCCAACTGACACCCACAGACCGACGCTGACAGAGCGTGAATGCGGGACCTTCTCTACAAGGACCCGCATTCCATTATCAAGTATCGTCTCAGTCAGGCCTTTGTAGACTAAGGAGGTTTTCACCACCGATCCTCGAATACTGACGGCTCTTCCTGTTTTATAGCGGATTTCTCCGCAGTTTCTTGCTGTTGTTCGGTTTCAGGTGTCTCTTCTGGTTTGCCTTGTTTATGATGTTTTTGGTTTTCTTCCTCTGAAACTAGGCGCCGCAGTTTATACCGCCCCCTGTCATCGATGTCTAAGACTTCAACCTTAACTTTATCCCCTGGTTTAACCACATCTGATACCCGTCTGACGTACTCGTCAGACAGGGCGGATATGTGGATAAGGCCGGTTACTTCTGGGCTGAGTTCGACAAAAGCACCGTAATCTGTGGTATTGGCGACTGTTCCCTCAATTATGCTTCCAACCTTGATTGCTGGGACACTCTTTCTTTGGCCGTGGCGTCCACCACTTGCCTTGGAGCTCTTCTCACTGCGTGTCCTTGTGGAGGTTTCCTCCCAGTTTGCCCCTTCGATAACCCGCCGCAGATCTGGCCGACCCATTTTGTCTTCGCCTATGACCTCGACTGTGATCTCGTCACCGGGACTAACGATATCTCGTACGTTATCTACAAATCCTGGTGCAAGATTAGAAACGTGGACTAACCCTTCATTTCCGTTTTTCAGATCTACAAAAGCTCCAAAGTCGACAACCCGGGTTACTTTTGTTGTTATAACAGTGCCAACTTCAATTTCTGCTGTGAGATCCTCGATCCAGCGCTTAGCAGCTTCCACAGATTCCATGTCTACACTAGCAAGCTTGACTGTGCCGTCATCCTCAATATCGATCTGTGCCCCGGTTTCTTCTATGATCTTGCGGATCATCTTGCCGCCAGGGCCAATCACAAGGCCTATCTTGTCTGTTGGTATACTCATGGTTTCCAGGCGTGGCGCATAAACTGAAAGCGCCTCTCGTGGAGACGGGAGTGCTTCTTCCATCTTGGTGAGGATCTCTAGGCGGGCTGTTGTGGCTTGTGCTAGAGCTTTGCGGAGCGTGTCGCGGCTGATTCCTCCAACCTTGACATCCAGCTGGAACCCAGTGATGCCATCACGCGTGCCGATCACCTTGAAATCCATATCACCGTAGTGATCTTCATCTCCAAGAATATCGGTTAGGATAACCCGTCGCTGTGTTGACTCATCTTCGATCATTCCCATGGCAATGCCGGCTACTGGCTTAGTTATCGGGATACCAGCATCCATCATGGATAGGGATCCGCTGCATACTGATGCCATGGATGAAGATCCGTTTGATTCCAATATTTCTGACACGATACGAATCACGTATGGGAATTCGATCTCGCTTGGAAGAACAGCGCGCAAGCCACCCTCCGCGAGGTACCCATGACCGATAGAACGACGGCTTGGGGAGCCTATACGCCCCACTTCTCCAACGGAGTATGGAGGGAAGTTGTAGTGGAGCATAAACCGCTTTGTCCCTTCTTTCATCATTTGGTCGATGATTTGCTCGTCGCCACGCGTCGCTCCAAGGGTTGTTATGCCCAGACTTTGAGTCTCACCTCGAGTAAACAAGGCTGAGCCATGTGCTCGGGGGAGTACACCCACTTCGCAGGTGATCTTGCGTATCTCATCTGGCCTTCGACCATCTATCCGTATTCCGCGATTAAGGATCTGGCTTCTCATGTATTGGCGGTACAGTTCCTCCACTAGGCCAGCAATCTGGCTTTTCAGGGAAGTAGTATCCTCGTTTTCAAGTTTGCTTGCGGCTACGCTTTCCACGGCGTGATCACGCAGGGATGCTATGAAATCCGCTCGTTGCTTTTTTGTAGCAAGCGAAATCAGCGTGGGAAATTCTGGGTTTACCAATTCGGCTACCCGCTCGCGAAGAGAAACATCCTTTTCTGAAGGTGCAGATATTTCCTTCTTTACAGGGTGAACCTGGCTCACAAAACTCTCCTGCAGGGCAACGAGTTGCTGAATCGCCTCGTGTGCCTTGCTTATTGCGGTTACCACTTCATCCTCTGAAAGCTCTTCCATTAGACCCTCAACCATAGTCACCGTGTCTTTTGTTCCAGCAACCGTGATTTCCATTTTTCCCTGTTCTTGAACCTCATTATTGGGATTAATCACAAATTGCCCATCTCTGTAACCCACTTGTACAGCAGCAATCGGGCCGTTGAAAGGGGCTTCTGAGATCATAAGTGCAGCTGATGCTCCTAACGTACTAAGTATGCTCGGTGAACAGTCCATCTCAGCGGATAGGACTGTGGCAACAATTTGCACCTCATCACTGTAGCCTTCGGGAAAAAGCGGACGGATTGGCCTGTCTATCATACGCGCCGTCAGCACGGCTACATCGCTTGGTCTTCCTTCCCGTTTGAAGAAGCCACCGGGAATCTTTCCGCTAGCGTAGAACCGCTCTTCATAGTCAACGCGGAGCGGGAAATAATCTGTATCTTCTTTACTCTCTTGCACACATACCGTAACTAACACTCGTGTTTCCCCATAACTTGCTAGTACAGCACCGCTCGCTTGCTTAGCAAGCTTCCCAGTTTCCAGGGATATCTTCTTCCCATTAAAATCTATACTTTCTCTGATTAACATTTGGCCATTAAACTCCTCTGATTCCCAAGCTTTGAATCAATTCCTTGTATGCTGTGAGGTCGTGTTTCTTTACGTACTTCATCAATCGCCGGCGTTGGCCAACCATTTTTCTTAGACCCCGCTGAGAGCTGAAATCCTTTCTGTGAACGTTCAAGTGATCTGTAAGCTCTCGTATCTTTTCGCTAAGCAAGGCGATTTGTACTGCTGCTGATCCCGTATCTTTCTCGCTATGTCCGTACTTTTCTGTAATTTCTCTCTTTTGTTCTTGCGTTAGACTCATTGTTTCTCCTTATGTCCCTCTTCCGAGCGAGGGTACTCCCTTCTCCCAGGAGGGGTCAATGTTATTTCCGTGCTTGTGGGTACCTCACCCAATACCAAATGGATCAGTTTGCCGATAGTCTTCTGAATCTCCTAGCTACTTCGTAACGTACTTCTTCCTCATCGATTGTGACAAGTTTCCTATCCTTCATCAAAAACTCTCCTGCAACCATCACATCAGTAACATCGCATCCGTGCCCTGCGTAGACAAGAGCTGATAATGCTTCGTAAGCCGGCATTGTATCAACCCCGCTAAGATCTACGAGAATTATGTCGGCGTCTTCCCCAACAGCGATCTGGTGAGCTCCCATCCCCAGCGCCTTGGCTCCATTGCTTGTGGCCATTCTAGTTACTTCCCAGGCGGGAAGAGCTGTTGGATCCTCTGAACTAGCCTTCTGAAGTAGGGAGGCCATTCTCATCTCTTCTATCATATCCTGGCTGTTATTTGATGCAGCTCCATCTGTGCCCAGCGCTACGTTGACCCCCGCAGCTTGTAATGATACAACTGGAGCATTCCCGTTTCCCAGCTTGGCGTTGCTCTTCGGGCAGTGAACAGCAGTTACTCCTTGATCGGCCAGGATTTCGATCTCCTCTTCGTTAATGTGTACACAATGGGCGGCAATGGTTGGCACTGAGAAAACCCCGAGCTTGTATAAAGCCTTGACTGGTGTATGTCCTAGGTTATCTAGGGACCATGCTATCTCCTCTTTGGTTTCCGCTAAGTGAGTATGCAGTGGTACATTCTTCTCCCTTGCTAGAGCAACAGCTGCCTCCCAGACATCACTACCGCAGGTATAGATAGCGTGGGGACTCACTGCTGTCTTAATAAGCTCTTGTGATGCTCCCTGCCATTGTTCGATTACATCGCGGGCTGCAGAAAGCTCGCCCTTACCTTGAGAATCAAGTTTGTCTGCTATTATTCCATACGAAAGCAGAGCTCGCATGTGAGCTTTGCTGACCGCTTGAGCTATAGAATCAGTGTAGAAGTACATATCAGCAATGGTTGTTGTTCCAGATTTTATCATCTCAGCTAGGCTGAGCAGGGACCCCCAGTAAACATCTTCATTGGTAAGTCTTTTCTCAGCTGGCCAGATATGATTCCTTAGCCAAGAGCTCAGCGGCAAATCATCTGCTAGTCCGCGAAAGAGGCTCATTGGAACGTGAGTATGAGCATTTACCATCCCTGGAAATGCGAGCTTTCCCTGTCCATCTATTACTTGAAAATTGCTGGAGGCAATAAATGAACGATTGCTGACGGCCGATACTACTTTGTCTTCTATGCGCAGGTTTACGCTCTTGGTGCTTTTGCCTTTGCCGGTTAACGCAATGACGTTCTTGATGATTATACCCATTGCCTCTTCTTCCCTTTCCATCTAGAAAATAATTATAGCGCGTAGCAAAGGTTGCCACAACAGAGGTCAGCTGATTCGGTTACGGAGGTGTTCTTTTGGTATAATGTACAATAGACAATGAAGAAAAGTGATGTAATCGGTGAAAAAGGGGAGCAAGCTGCTTGCCGGTTCTTAAGAAAACACGGGTATCGTTTGATAGAACGTAATTGGGTATGCAGCTTTGGTGAGATCGATATCATCGCTCGTGACGGTGATACTCTTGTGTTCGTAGAGGTAAAGGCGCGAACAAGATCCGATTATGGCGGTGCTGAAGAAGCGCTCACTGTGCATAAGCAACGGAGAATAGTGGCTGCTAGCAGGATGTATCTCTCAGGTATAGAGACTGATATTCCAGTTCGTTACGACCTTGTCACTATCCAAAGCGGCAAGATTAAGCTGCTGAAAAATGCTTTTCTGTTGGAGGATAGATGTACTCCCACCTTGTAAGTAGCGTCGTAGTGGGGATCGACGCACGGCCTGTTGAAATTCAGTGCGATGTAACTGGTGGTTTGCCTGCTTTTCAAGTAGTAGGACTCCCAGAAAAAGAAGTGAGCGAAAGCAGGGAGCGTGTTCGCTCGGCAATAAAGAACTCAGGTTTCTCCTTCCCAGCAAGGAGGATAACGGCAAATCTGGCCCCTGCGGACCTAAGGAAGGAAGGAGTTGGATTTGATCTTCCTATTGCGCTTGCTATACTGCTTGCTTCCCAGCAGATTGCGTCCACAGACCGAAGATACATCATTGTCGGTGAGCTATCCTTGAATGGAGAGGTTCGTTCTGTACCCGGGGTACTCCCCATCTCCATGATGGGTTTAGATAACAGATATGATGGCTTGATAGTCCCAGAAGGGAATGCAACTGAGGCTGCGCTGGTGGATGGTCTGCCTGTTCATCCGGTAAGAAGTTTAGCTCAGGCAGCGGCTTTCATGGCCGGTCTTGTTTCTATTGAACCGTTTACCGTAGATCGAGGAGAGCTTTTTCAGCGAGAAGGAACCGAAGCGAGGCTAGATCTAGGCGATGTAAAGGGACAGGAAATGGCGAAGCGCGCACTAGAGATAGCTGCCACTGGTGGACATAACTTGATGATGAGTGGCCCGCCGGGGGCGGGCAAAAGCATGCTTGCTCATTGTCTTCCAGGGATTCTTCCGGTGCTTTCTTTTGAGGAAGCGCTAGAAGTTACGCGGATATACAGTATCGCGGGTCTTCTGGCTCCGGAGACCCCGATCATCACTTTGCCTCCGTTTCGCTCTCCACATCATACGATTTCTTATGCAGGTATGGTGGGCGGCGGGCACGGTCTTCCTGGACCAGGAGAGATCACCCTTGCTCACCATGGTGTGTTATTCCTGGATGAGATTCCCGAGTTTGAACGTCACGTACTGGAAACCCTTCGACAACCTCTTGAAGACAGGTCGATACTTCTATCTCGTGCCGGGGTGTCGGTTCGCTATCCAGCTAGCTTCACTTTAGTGGCTGCGATGAACCCTTGTCCCTGCGGTCACCTTGGCGATCATACCCATCCCTGTACGTGCACAATAGGCGAGATTAAGCGCTATCGTAGGCGGTTATCCGGTCCTTTTCTGGATCGTATCGATTTATTCGTTGAGGTCCCGCGACTTACTACGCAAGAGCTTCTCGCTCGTCCGCATGGAGAGAGCTCTCTGGTAGTTCAGGAAAGAGTGATGCGAGCACGGAGGATTCAATTGGATAGGTTTCGCGACAAGGAAGACATTTTCACTAATGCCCAGTTGTCTGCTAAAGAGATCGAAACGTATTGCATTCTCGATAGAGAAGGGAAAAAGCTTGTTGAGCTTGCTAGCAAGCGCTTAGGACTCAGTGCTCGGGCATACACGCGCACGCTTAAGGTAGCACGTACAATAGCTGATCTAGATGCCTGTGAGCAAATCAAAAGCTCCCACATTGCAGAGGCAATCCAATACCGCGCTAGTGACAATTCGCTCTGATGGGTTACCATTTCCGGGAAGCATGGTTCACAGAAACTACACATTCGCCTTGTATAGTTAGCCCGTGTATTGTTCTTGTACTGAATGGCTCTTTAAGCCATCACTAATAAGGAGGAAAGATGAGATGTAAGTGGTTGTTCGCCTTGGTATACCTGCTCGGTGTGAGTCTCTTAGCATTTGCAGCTGATTTCCCAATAACGGTTACAGAAATTACCATAACTGGAAATGTCAATATCAAAGCGTCTGACATTAAGGACGTGATACCGTTTGACGTAGGCGATGAAATTACCTCAAACATGCTTAAGGGGGCCTCACAAGCGATTTACGACCTCGGGTGGTTTAGCGATGTTATCCCTGAGATTGAAGATAGTGGCTTATTAACCTTCAAGGTGAGAGAAAATCCTGTTGTAAAGAAGGTAGAAGTTACAGGTAATACCAATACTGAGCCATTCAGCCTCTTTGGGCTGACACTGTTCGAAGCGCGCATTATGACCAGCAATAAGGCGCGCAGCATTCTGCGAGATAACGGTGTGAAAACAGGCAAGGTGCTCAATAATAATTCTCTGACGGACGGTCTGGAAGCGATAATAGATAACTATGAGGACAAGGGATACGTATTGGTATCCATTGGCAATGTGAGCCCTGGAGAGACTCTCAGTATACAAGTAATAGAGGGAAAGGTTGCTGGCAACGTGGTAATGGGCCTATCCTCGGTACCGGAAAGCGTGGCAGAAGATATGATCGATGTGCCTCTTGGAGAATGCATAAAAAGGTCTGCAATTCAGAAGGTGATGTCACGGTTACAGGGGTCCGTATATTTCTCGAACGTTGACGTTAGGGCGCAACAGGGACCGACATCGGATTCGGTTCGCTTGGTATGGTCATTGACTGAACGGCAGCTGATTGATGAGCCGGTTTCGATTAGTAGTGTCAATATACTAGGCGTAACTGTGTTCCCTTGGAAAGTGGCGGTGGGAGCTTTGGGTGAAGTTACCCAGGATCAGGTAGATAACTATGAACTACTGCGCATACTGAAAGGTTTGTTCGACCTCTACTACCGCAATGGATATGTCATGGTAAGGTTTGCAGTTGATCGGGTTGAAAATGGAGAACTCACCGTAGCAGTCCAGGAAGGCCAAATAGGACAAATGAAGATCGCTGGGAACGAGAAAACAAAAGAATACGTGATCAGGAAGGTTTTTGACATTGAGACAGGGGATATATTGAACAGCGATCGACTGGCAGTGTATTACCAGGAGCTGATGTCGCTTGGCTACTTCAACTCGGTCAGTGTTGATCCTCAGTGGTCAGATGGAAGCGTTGATGTTTCAGTTTCTGTTGTGGAAAGCAAGAAACTTGGCGGGATAAATGGCTCGATCGCTTTTTCTCCAGAAAGTGGGGGGCTAGTGGGTAAACTTGACTACAGCCAGAAGAATCTATTTGGCACTGGACAGGATCTCTCGTTTTCATTTGCTCGTGGATTGGTAAACGATGAAAGCGCAACCTGGAATTTTGGCTACAGCACCGTTGCGTTTTTCCGTGGCTTTGATCGAGTTGGAGTAGACTTCTACCGCCAAACTGATGAAGAAGACGTTGATGACGGAGATTCCGTAACATACTTAACCCTGGGTGCGTCGGGATCTGTCAGTTACCCTGTTTTGGATTACACTGACTTGCAGATCTCCTTCAAGCATGAAGAAGTGATTTCTTCCGAGGGAGAAGTGCCATATCCTGTGAACTCCGTAACTACAGGTATTAACTACGATGACGTCAACAATCCAAGTTTTCCCACATCAGGGAACAGAAGGTCGATATCTTTGGAGAAAGCAGGCGGTTTTGCCCCGGGCCCAAGCTACACAAAGTTCAACGTGAGGTGGGTGAAATTTTCGCAGCTATATAGTAGCCTTCCATTTCTAGGAGAGCGTGACCAGGTCCTTGCAGTAAGACTTGCAGCTGGATGGGGAGCAAACACCCCGTTCTCTGAAACATACAGCTTAGGAGGGTCATCGACAGTTAGAGGTACCACCATTAGTTCAGTAAGTAATCTTTTCTACACCAACTTCGAGTACAGGGTTGCTATAGTGGAAGGGCTTAACGCCGCGCTTTTTCTTGATGCTGGGGTCTCTCTTGACGAGATTAAGCTTTCCTCGGCAAAGGCATCGTTTGGTATAGAGTTTGGAATCGAGGCAGCTGGAATGTACGTACGGCTGGATGCGGCATGGCCATTGCGCCCGGACATGAGTTGGATTCCCCAGTTCGACTTTGGTTTTAGCCCCATGTTCTAAGATGACATGAAGACAATGGGAGTTTATAATCTAGATTGCTGTTAAAAAAAGGAGGAAAAGGATGTCCAAGAACACACTTGTAGTATCTGTGATTGCTATAGTGCTTGCAGTGGTTGCTATAGTGCTTCCGTTTGTCATGTCTTCTAAAGAAGGACCTGACAGTACCCAAAGAATAGAAAACATAACCGATAGGGTTGAAAATATTGAGGATGCGTTGGAGACTAATCCGGCAGCTTCCCTAAAAGTAGCTTATATCAGCGCTGAGGATGCGTTTTCAGTATTTACTGATGCGGTGAGTGATCTAAGGCAGTTAGCGGTTGATAAACAGGGAGAGATTACCAAGTTACAGCAGCAGTACATGGCGAGCACGATATCCAAGGATGAATATGATTCCCAGTACAAGCAGCTGCAGGTGGAGCTACTGCAGGCGCAACTGAACATAGATATGGGCACCATTGACAAGATGATAGCATCGTCAGGTTTTTCTGATATGAAGAGTGATCTGCAGCTATTGAAGGATGAAGCGCAGCCGGTAGTAGATGAGATGAAGAATCTTGTTTCTACAGTACGTGTTGGTGTTATTGAGACCACGGAGTTTGAGAATCGTTACACTCAGGTGAAGAATGCGTTTAGCCAACTTGATCAACTGCTAACACAGGCAGCCACAGCGAAGATTGTGCAGGCGGCTAACAAGATAGCGCAAAGTGAGGGCTACGATATTGTGCTTCGCGCAAAGAATGTGATCGTCTATCGTAACACAGACAAGATAGAGGACATAACCGACCGTGTGAAAGAAGAGCTTTCTCGCTACCTGTAGGTGCTTATGTATAAGGACGTGGAGGGGATACGTAGAATTTTGCCCTTACGCTATCCTTACTTAATGATAGATCGGATACTGCAAGAGGAAGAAGGGCTTGTTGTGGCGCTGAAGAGCGTGACCATAAACGAGCCCTTCTTCCAGGGACACTTCCCGGAGCCGCTGCCGGCGATCATGCCAGGTACCCTTATTCTAGAAGCAATGGCTCAGACTGCCGCTTTTCTTTTGACAGGTCAAGTTCGTTCCGTAGGATATCTTGTTGGAGTAGATGAAGCTCGTTTCCGTAGCAAAGTTGTCCCTGGAGATAGGTTAATACTTACGGCAAGGACGCTCAAGGCCCGGCAGAGTCTAGTGAAAGCAAAGGTTGAGGCAAGAGTGGAGGATGAGCTAGCTGCAAGCGCAATAATCTCACTTGTCACCCAGGCAAATAATGACTTGGAATAAACTAATCGAATGCGTGCCCAATGTAAGTGAAGGACGAAACCGTGATGTGGTTGAGTCCATAGCTGGTGCTGTTAATGGCGTGGGCAGGAAAGTGATTGACGTGAGTATGGATTCGGATCATAACCGCTCAGTAATCACTGTTGTGGGTGAAGCTAAAGGGCTTTTGGAAGGGGTTTTTGCTCTGGCAAAAAGAGCCTCCGAGTTAATCGACCTGAATTTGCATTCAGGTGAGCATCCGCGTATGGGAGCTGTTGATGTGATTCCATTTATCCCGATACGCGGGGTGACGATGGCCGATTGTATAGCACTGTCAAGAAGCGTTGGAACATGTATTGCAGAAGATCTTGGAATACCTGTCTACCTTTACGAGGAGTCTGCGACAAACCATTCGCGCCGTAATCTGGCAGAAATCAGGAAAGGGGAATTTGAGGGATTTGCCGAAAAGATTACGTGCCCGGAATGGAAGCCAGATTTTGGCGAATCTAGGGTTCATCCAACAGCTGGAGTTGTGGCTGTGGGGGCGCGGGAATTTCTTATTGCCTACAATATTGAACTGGCTTCATCTGATGTTTCAGTGGCAAAGAAGATTGCCAAAGCAGTGCGTTTTTCAAGCGGGGGGTTGCGATATGTGAAGGCGCTGGGACTCATGCTTGCGGAAAAAGGTATAGTGCAAGTGTCAATGAACTTGACCAACTTCAGAAGAACTCCCCTTCTCAGGGTTTTCGATCTGGTCAAACTGGAAGCAGCGCGGCGTGGGGTACAGGTTATTGGTAGCGAGATTGTTGGTACAGTTCCTAGAGCGGCATTGTACGATGTGGCACATATGGCCTTGCAATTGCACACGTTTTCGCATGATTTGATCCTGGAGGAGCGAATCGAGGACGCGTTAGGTGAGGATCGGTAGAAAGGAAATAGAAAGCGTCACAATTCTTGGTTACGGCGTCACTGGGCGCGCGCTTACCAAGTATCTTCATAGTCATGGAGTAAGTATCTTCGTCAGTGAAGATGGAAATCTGAAAAAATCTGATGAAGATGACTTGTCCGCAAGTGGAATTTCCTATGAACAAGAAGGCCACACCCTGCGGTGTTTGGAAGCAGCGGACATGGTTCTGCTGAGCCCTGGAGTAAGGCCTGATATACCGGTTCTCCAGGACGCAAAGAAAAGGGGAATTCGCGTCTTCTCTGAAATCGATCTTGCTTGGTTGCTGCTTCCACATCAGGTGAAGATCGTTGCTGTGACTGGAACCAATGGTAAAACCACAACGGTAAGCCTAATCGAAGGTATACTTAAGCAGGCAGGAATCAACGCTACGGCAGTGGGAAACATAGGCACTCCATTAATTAGCGTAGTGGATAATCCTCCAGATGTCATAGTAGCTGAGCTTAGCAGCTTCCAACTTGAACAAAGCACCGTTTTTCATCCGCATATTGCTTGTATTCTGAATATAGCTCCCGATCATTTGGATTGGCACAAGAATATTGGAAACTACATTGCTGCTAAATGTAGCATCTTTGACAGGCAAAATGGATCGGATGTTGCGGTCCTGACGCGCGAGCTTTTGACATCTATTGGAAACATTGTGGCGCGGAAGGTCTACATAGAAGACGTTGATTTTCGCGACAGGGACTTCTGTAATAACCTTGCCCCTCATAATCTTTTCGATTTGCTTGCAGCTACTGCGTGTTGTAAACAGATTGATCCTAGCCTTGATGTAACGGGGATTAGGTTGGAAGAGTTAAATCACTTATTTCACCTTCCATACAGGCTGCAGGAGGAGCCCTCGATTGGTGGTATAACAGTGATGAACGATTCAAAGTCTACAAACGCATCCTCTGCTATTGCTGCGCTTGACAGCGTTCGTGAGCCATGCGTGATGATCCTTGGTGGAAAGCACAAACAAGGTGGATATGAGGAACTCGCCCTTGCCATCACCCGGCATGATGTTCGGCACGCTGTTTTGTTTGGCGCTGGGGGTGCCTTCATTGAGAAGACCTTGCGTGATGCTGGTTACACAAATACCACCCTTTGTTCTACCCTGGATCAGGCTCTAACTTGTGCCTTAGAGCAAGCCCATGATTCGGATGCAGTTCTCTTCTCTCCTGCTTGCTCAAGCTTCGATCAGTACACGAATTACATCGATCGCGGGGAAAGTTTTTCCCGGCTCGTTCGCGCCCGGCAGCGACGCGAGTCTGATCTCTTCTAGGGCCAAACGTCTCATATCAGGAACACGAATTCTCACCTCTATTCCGACATCCTTCCTTTCATTTGCGGGACAACTGACGTATCCATTGGGAGTGTCGCGGTAGCGAGGTGGAAAGGAAACAAGGAGACAGAATTGGACCGACAGATTGATCGGATGGTTGTGCTTTCAGCTGCGCTTCTCCTGCTTTTCGGGTTGATTATGGTTTATAGTGCCAGCGCTCCTTTCTCCCTTCATCATTACGGAATAGACACACACCTCCTTGCGCGACAGCTGATGGCTGCACTCCTTGGTATTGGGTTACTGATCCTGTTTAGTTACTTAGATTATCATATCTTACAGCAATTAGATGACATTGTTCTCATAGGGGCTGTTGGCCTTACCTTTTTAACTATCCTCCCCCTAAGCGGGATTAGCGATGGTCGTTGGTTAAATGTTGGGCCTCTTGTTGTGCAGCCAACCGAGCTTTGTAAGTTCGCACTTATTGCCTATTTAGCGGCCACGATTACCCGTAAGAAAGAGTCAATGACCACATTTGTTGAAGGAGTGCTTCCATTTGTTCTGGTATTGCTAGTTCTTGCTGCGATAACTATGAATCAGCCTGACTTCGGTATGACGCTAATCTTTGCTGCGCTGACTATGGTGATGCTTTTCGTTGGTGGAGCGCGCGCAAGCCATCTTCTTGTGATAGCAGCAGCCAGTATCCCTTTTGTATTTCTTGCTGTGCGTATCGCGCCCTATAGATTAGCGCGCATACTGTCTTTTTTTAATCCGCAAGAATACAGTACTTCTTCAGGTTATCAGACAATTCAATCCCTTGTGGCGATCGGATCGGGAGGCTTGTCTGGACGAGGACTTGGGGCATCACGAGCCAAGCTGTTCTATCTACCGCAGGCGCAGAGCGATTTTATCTTTTCCATAACAGCTGAGGAACTGGGATTGATAGGTGCAGTGATGCTGGTTTTGCTTTATGCGGTTTTTGCTTGGCGAGCTTTTGCCATTGCGAATAAGGCGCCGGATCGATTTGGTCAACTCCTGGCTTTTGGGATAGGTTTTTCTATCATCTTTCAAGTGCTTCTGAATCTTGGCGTCGTTGTAGGCCTTCTACCGGTTACCGGACTTACACTTCCTTTCATAAGCAACGGAGGATCTTCTCTTCTTGTTACCTTAATGATGGTGGGTGTCTTAGCCAATGTTTCCAAGCAAGGAGGTAAGTAAATGCGTGTGCTGATTGCTGGTGGGGGAACTGGGGGGCACTTCTACCCTGCGTTAGCGGTGATCGAGGAGTTCGAGAAAAACCGAAGCGAAGTGAAACTGGGTTATGTCGGTACCAAGAGAGGAATCGAAGCGCGGATTATTCCATCCTATCGACACGTGTCATTCTTTGCTATTCATGTTCGTGGGCTTGAACGAAAAAACTCCTTGCAGAATTTACGCGCTCTTGTCCTTTTATTAATCTCGTTTCTGGAAACCGTGGTAGTTCTCTTGCGGTTTCGCCCTGACGTGGTAATAGGAATGGGAGGCTATTCGTCCTTTCCTGCAGTTCTTCTTGCGTCTGTTGTCGGGAAAATATTACCAGTCAGGACTGTTATCCATGAGCAGAATGCTGTAGCTGGCTTGACAAATCGGCTTCTTGCGCATTTTGTGGACAAGGTTCTGGTCTCTTATCCCCAGACTAAGAGTCAATTCCGCTCGGCTCAGAATGTTGTTATCACCGGGAACCCCATACGCAGTGAGTTCTTTCTTGCTCAAAGAACGCCTGAGATTTACAAGCGTTTCAGCCTCTGTTCGGACAAGAAAACGGTGCTTATCTTCGGGGGATCGAACGGGTCTCCTGCGCTAACAAGTGCTGTGAGAAAGGAAAGAGAAGAGATTGCAAAAAACAATGGCATTCAGGTTCTGCTTGTTACTGGTAAATCTCAGGATACCTCAATGATTGAGCTAGAACTTGCTGCTGCTGGGATCACAAACATCGTGGTCAAAACCTATATCAAGAACATGGGTGAAGCCTTTGCTATTGCTGATCTTGTTGTGTCCCGTGCCGGAGCAACTAGCTTAGCCGAGATTACTTCGTGCGGAAAGCGATCCATCCTTATTCCATGGGAAAAAGCCGCTGATGGACACCAGCAGGAGAACGCGCGAGTGCTGAAGGATTGTAAGGGTTGCACCATTATGGATGAAAGCGACCTTAATAATCACCGACTAGCACAACTAATCGCAGAAATAGTGAATGATAAGAAGGGACTCGGCTTAATGGCGCGAAGTTCAATGGGTATGGGAAGTAAGCATGCGGCTGCATCGATGCTAGGCGAGATAGTTGGCCTTGTCGAAGGGGCGAGAACTTGATTACCGAGAGTAAGCGCTACCACTTCGTCGGAATATCAGGTTCGGGTATGAGTGGGCTTGCTGCTGTAATGCTTGCCGCTGGTAGTCATGTTTCTGGTTCGGACTTGTGCGAAAACGAGGAGACGGAAAGCCTGGAGCGGTTCGGAGCAGCAATACATATCGGACACGATGCCTCTCTTGTAAAGAAGGGAGTAGATGAGGTTATCGTCTCATCAGCTATCCCTTCTGGAAATATTGAGGTACAGACGGCCCGTAAACTACAGCTTCCAGTAGTGCATCGTTTGCACGCGCTTGCCCGTGTTCTAGATGGTTATACTAGTGTAGGTGTTGCTGGAACGCATGGAAAGACAACCACAACGGCGATGACAGCCACGATTATGCGTAATACAGGAAGGGATCCCAGTTATCTAATTGGGGCACACTGTCCTGGCCTGGGAGGCAATTCACACCTTGGGTCAGGCGAGGCTTTTATCAGCGAGGTTGATGAGAGTGACGGCCTTTTCCTGGCTATTCGGCCAACCATTGCCGTCTTGACCAATATTGGGCGAGATCATCTAGGAACGTACCACACATTAGAAGGAATTAAGGAGAGTTTCAAGCAATACATTGTTCAGGCAGAGAAATCGGTACTAGCGATAGACGATGTTGCAGTGCGGGACCTTGCTTCGAAAATTCCGTCTGCTCTGACCGTTGGGGCGCACCCTGAGGCTGCGCTGCGAGCTGTCAATGTCTCTCATTACCACTTCCATATGGTTTTTGATCTTGAGTACTATGGAAAAGCTGTAACACGCGTATTCTTACCGGCGCCCGGCGATCACAATGTTCGAAACGCATTGTGTTCTATTGGCGCGGCCTTTCTTGCTGGGGTTCCTTTAAGGGAAGCTGCAGCCGCGCTAGCTGATTTTCGGCTTCCAAAGCGGCGTTTTCAGCTGTTGGAAGAAAACGGTGTAACCGTTGTCGATGATTACGCACACTTGCCGGAAGAGATTGAGGTTACCCTTCAGGCGATTCGTTCGGGTTGGTCAAACCGGAGAATTGTTACCGTCTTTCAGCCTCACCGCTACAGCCGAACGCAGGCAATCGGGAGAGAATTCGGGGCTGCGTTCCGCCTAGCAGATACAGTGATTGTTACTCCCATCTATCCTGCTCATGAACCACCTATTCCAGGAGTCTCCTCACAAGGTATTGTGAACTCGATAACACGGCAAACTGGCAAAACCCCGCTCTTTATGCAGAATAAGGAAGAAGTGCTTTCCTTCCTGAAGCAATACATCGAACCGGGCGACTTCATAATAAGTTTTGGAGCGGGTGATATATGGACCGTAACCACAAGCTTGTCTCGTTTTCTCGAGGAAGGAAGTTTCTGCACTACTTAGATGCTTTAGTTGCAAGCCTGATGTCTCTTCCCGGCGAGACAAGAACCAACGAACTGCTTTCTGATCACACTACCATCAGAGTAGGAGGCCCTGCCCGGGTTTTCTTTATTCCAGAGACTAAAGTTTCTCTGGTCGAGGCGGTTCGTTATAGCCGCAAGTATGATATATCGTATGTCATCCTTGGCAGCGGCTCTAACCTCCTCTTTTCTGACACTGGCTTTCCTGGCCTTGTAATCTCTACAGCAAGAATCAATGGATCAAGAATCAAAGGAGAATCCCTATTTGCTGATTGTGGAGCTCGTCTAGCAACGCTGATAGCTAGAACACATTCAATAGGCGTTAGCTCACTTGATTTTCTTTCCGGAATTCCAGGGACTGTGGGAGGTGCGCTGGCCATGAATGCGGGCATCTCTGAGTACTCGGTTGAAGATGTTGTGGAGAAAGTTGAGCTGCTTTCAGCCGATGGAGAAGCCATTTGTGTTGGGAAAAATGAATGTGGCTTTTCTTATCGGACTAGCAGGATTCTCAAGGAACGGATGCCTGTCTTGGCGGCCAGCCTCTGCCTTGATGGAAAGCAGTTTGAAGGAGCCCGAATTCTCGCTCGACGCGCAGCCACTCAGCCAATCAGCTTTCCTAGTGCTGGGTGCGCTTTCAAGAATCCAATTGGGCATTCTGCTGGTGAGCTTATTGAAAAGGCAGGCTTGAAGGGATTTCAGGTGGGAATGGTCAAGGTGTCTGACATACACGCCAATTTTCTTATCAACTTGGGCGGAGGAAACGCGGCTGAGATTAGCAAAATAATTGACATTGTGCGCCAAAAGGTGTATAA
>JAGYNL010000192.1 GCA_018399865.1 Candidatus Bipolaricaulota bacterium
GCCGGCTTGACAGAGGCCGTAGCCAGGAAGGAAGGGTTCAATATAGAAATCGGGACGTTTACCGGCGTGGATAGACACCCAGGAACAATACCAGGCACGCATTCGCAGTTTGTTAAGCTTATTGTAGCTAAACGTTCTGGGGTAATACTTGGGGGTGAAGTTGTCGCAGGAGCAAGCACAGGCGAGCTTACCAATTTCATTGGCCTTGCGATTCAGGCCAAGATGGCGGTTAGTTCGCTGTTTGGTGTCCAGATTGGTACCCATCCGCTGCTCACAGCGCCACCGACTGCGTACCCAGTAATAAAGGCCGCAGAATCGCTTATGAAGTATTGATGTAAAACCATAGCTAGCTTATTGAGGTGCGAGGGTTACGATAAGAGGCGTTCGCCTTTCGTTCGTAGCATGTGTAGTTTATCTACCACGTTGCATTGCCTGCAATGTAGTTTTATGCTTGTTGTAGCGTGCGCAGCTCGCCTGCCACGTTGGAGATATATCTCTAAAACGCCAACGTTGCACCTAGGTGCAACGCTACATAAACGCGTTCTCTTTGCCGTTGTAGCGTGAGCAGCTTGTCTGCCACGTTAGAATCCTTGTCATAAGTGAACGTGAGGGAACCACAGGATTAGGGAATTACGTTAGTTTATTGAGTTCATAGAGTTCGTAGAGTTCTTAGTTCGTGGTTCGCAGTTCGGAGCAGTCAGCAATCAGCACTCAGCGATGAGGGGTCAGAAAGTAAAGCAGCGAACGATAATCCTTACCCCGTAATCCTTAATCCCGCCCACATTACCCTTCACTCATCACTATATAATATTGGGTTAGTATTCAGGGGCATTCTAAACTGCATGAGCCTTTGGACATAACTACGATGAGCAAAAGGAAATGTGTCGTTTGATGCTACCGACTCCTGGTCCTCTACTCAGCTTGCTTAGCTTGCATAGCTCTGAAAATCCGTTCCGGTGTAAACGGCGTTTTTGTCAGCCGCACTCCAACTGCATCGTAGATGGCGTTAGCAAGCGTTGGTATCGGTGCGTTAATCCCTACTTCTGCAATGGACTTAGCTCCCAGAGGCCCAGTTGGTTCGTAGGAATCAACCAGAATCACCTCAAGTAAAGGCATATCAAGCATGCCCAAGATCTTGTAGTCGAACAGGCTAGGATTGCGAACGCCCCCGGTGGGGCTAAACAGCATCTCTTCGGTTAATGCGTAGCCTATGCCATTTGCTATTGCCCCTTCTACCTGTCCCTGAGCCATGTTGGGGTTTATTACTGTTCCACAGTCCGCGGCAACTACATAATTTAGGATCTTCAGTTGCCCAGTATCAGTATCTACTGCCACTTCAGCGAAGCTAGCCATAAATGGCGGCGGAGATTGGTGCATTAGCCCCGAGGAAGTGGCGCCAATCTGAAACTGATCCTTAACATACATCGCTTCCGTGCAGATCTTCTCGAGCGTCATGCTCTTTCCGTTAGGGGTTATCACCTGTTCGTCGCCTATTCTGAGTTGGGATCGATCAACATCGAGCATCTGTGAAGCGACATCAAAAATCTGCTCTCGCACTTTTTCGGCTGCTCGTTTGACCGCTGTTCCTGACACGTATGTTGTCGAGGATGCATAAGCCCCTACGTCAAAAGGGGTGAGGTCTGTGTCTGAGGAATAGACGATGATCTTCTCAAGGGGCACGCCAAGGACCTCTGCTGCAATTTGTCCCAGGATGGTATCCGATCCCGTGCCCAGGTCAGTTGCACCAATGAGAAGGTTGAACGATCCATCCTCATTCATCTTGATAGTCGCGGCGCCCATGTCAATCTCGGGAATCCCTGAGCCTTGCATATGGACTGACATTCCTAGGCCATGCACCCAGGAGCCATTGCGAATCTTTCTTCCGCGCTTTTCCGCCCAGCCGATCCTTTTTGCACCGATCTCAATGCATTTGTCCAATTCGCAGCTTTCGATTATCTGCTCGACACCTTCTCTTCCTTCGCCAAGCTTAGCAAACACCGGAGAGGTTTCACCCACGCGGATGTGATTGATCCGACGTAGCTCTAAGGGATCGATGGCGAGTTTCTCTGAAAGTTCATCCATGGCCACTTCCAACGGGAAGTAGCCTTGGGTCGCCCCGTAACCTCGATAGGCGCCAGCAATAGGCATGTTGGTGTATACAGCCTTTCCATAGAAGTGAACGTTTGGTGCCTTGTTGTATAGGGGTAACGTCTTGGACCCGATGTTAGATAGAACAGTGAGGCCATGGCTTCCGTAGGCGCCGGTGTTTGAGATAGCTTCCATCTCCATGGCATTTAGTATGCCGTCTTTCTTCGCTCCGAGTTTGACCCTTGTTCGTACTGGATGCCGTGTGCGAGCGAAAACAAACTCCTCTTCTCGCGTCATTTCGATGAAGGCTGGGCGACGGGTGCGCAGCGTTACTAGGCCGGCGATCTCTTCTAGGATTATCTCCTGTTTTGCCCCAAAACCCCCACCGATGCGCGGCTTGATGACCCTGATGCTGTGCAATGGGATTCCTAGCGCATAGGCCACTATCCTTCGAGCATGAAATGGAACTTGAGTGCTGGTACGTAAGACGAGTCGGTTGTCAGGCGCAAGATAGCTTAGAACAACGTGTGGCTCGATAGGTGTGTGTTGGGCATATTGTGTCTCGCATGTCATTTCTACAATCACATCGGACTGGCTGAAGCCTTGCTCTACATTTCCAGCTAGGATGTCGACATTGGCCACTATGTTACGCTTCGCATCATATATCCCTGTCGAGTCTTCCTCGTCGTGGATTATGGGGGCGCCTTCTGCTTGGGACTCATCAATTGAAAGAACAGGGGGAAGCTTTTCGTATGTAACCTTGATCTTCCTTAGGGCAGCCTCAGCCATTTCTGTTGTTTCTGCCGCTACTGCAGCCACACGATCACCTACGAAGCGCATCTTAGTGTCGAACATCCTTGTGTCATAGGGGGATGGCTCAGGAAAGCCCTGACCAGCGGTTGTGTAACGCGTACTGGGGGTATTCATATGAGTAAGTACTAGTACGACGCCGTCCATTTGCTCTGCAGCGCTTGTATCGATGGACGTAATCCTGGCATGGGGATAATGGGTGTGCAGTATTTTTACGTGTAACATGTCTGGAAGATCTAAATCGGCAGTAAATAATGGCTTTCCAGTAACTAATCCACGGCCATCTACCTTTTGCTCGCTTTTGCCAACGGTGGCGAAATGTCTATCGTTTGTTTCCATTACTTCGCCTCCTCGTTTA
>JAGYNL010000193.1 GCA_018399865.1 Candidatus Bipolaricaulota bacterium
GCTCCAGAAGGTTGGATCTCCATAACCTGCAAGCATAATCGCTTCCATGTCTAAAGCGGTCACGATTGCTCTCTTCAAGGCGGAATTAGTCATCAGCCCGGTCCGGTTGTTAACCAGAGCAATGGGGTAGATGGGTGGGTGGTCAGTGATTATTGGGAAGATATCAGGATTTCCCTCTACGTTTACTAGTAGGTCGTTTGGAATGTTCACAGCGTAGTCGTATGTACCTGCTTGTACACCGACGAGGCGAGCGTTGTCTTCTGGTACGAAGAAGATTTGTAGCTTATCGAAGTAAGCAACTTTCTCACCGGCGAAACCGCTTGCTGTGGCAGGAGAGCTGCTGTAGCCTGCAAAGCGCTCAAGAAGGATGTAGTTTCCAGCCTTCCATTCGACAAAGGTGTACGGCCCCGTCCCAATAACGTCTTTTGCCGCGATGGGTCGATTGCCTGCGGCTTCCGCGATCTCCTTGGGGTAGATACTGGGCCCTCCGTAGATGTTGGCAAGGTATGTAGTCATGGGAGCGAACGGCTCGTCGAGGGTAAGCTGTACTGTGTAATCATCAAGCGCCTCGAGGTCGGTTACATGTGACCATAATGCCGCTGCAGTCAATCCGTACTTGCCCCACCTGTTGAGAGAGGCAATAACGTCTTCGGCCTTTAATTCCTTTCCATTGTGAAACAGAACCCCTCTTCTGAGATTGAATGTGGCAACGGTTCCTGTGCTGTCAAGTTCCCAGCTGAGGGCCAACATTGGCTGCGGTGTATAGGAAGCATCAAACGCGAACAAACCTTCCACAACATGTCGTGCTGGTATGCTTGCCGCGACACCTGTATCCATTTGCATGTCAAGCGTGCCAGGTTCTGATGCCAAGGCACAGCGAAGCGTTCCGCCGTACTGTGGATTATCACTTGCGATCGAGACTAAACTGCTTCCAACGATTACTAGAAACGAGATTAAGAGAATACTACCTGCTGTCAGCCTTCGATTCATAACTGCCTCCTTTTGCTCTTAATGATTTGCGTCAAAGATTTTTCTGTATGTATGCTCACCTCCCTTTGTATAACATGACGCAAAGTCGTGCTTTATAGCTTTTTGCTTATTATGCTTCCCAAATCTCCATCATCTTCTGCCAATGATCATTAACTCTTATTATTGCCAGTTTTGGATCCCTTTTGACAATGGCATCTAGAATTGCGCAGTGAACGTCAACGACCTGCTCTAGGTCCTCAACGTTTTTGAGATAGTAGTGGTGGGTAAACTCGCGGTATATTCTTTGGTCCATTGTATCCACCAACGGGTTTAGAGCGTCGCTAATCAAATGATTATGGGCGGCTTCAACTAAAGCGTGGTGGAATGACTTATCAGCCTCAAAGTATGAATTGAAGTCTCCTTTTTGGGCTTTGTTTCTCATCTTGATAAGGATTTCTCTAAGGGCTTCTATTTGCTTTGTTGTACTATGTTGTGCCACATAGGCCGCCACAGGCGGTTCAAGGATCGATCTTGCCTCCATTACTTCCAGGCATCCTGCTTCGTTTTCAATCAAAAGCGGCGCCTCTTGTTCCTCATCTGATGAGGGCACTTTAGTAACGTAGTTTCCGCTTCCAGGGCGGGAGGTAATTAAGCCAACGGCTTGCAGTGCAGACAGAGCTTCCCTTATTGATGGTCGACTTACACCCATTTCGTCAGCAAGCTCGAACTCCGAAGGGAGCTTGCTGCCAACTGGGAACATGCCGTTCTTGATCGCGGCAACTAGCTGCTCGGCGGCGACCGCAGAGACTTTGCGCGGGCGCACCTTCTCAAAGGGCACAGAGCTTTTTCTCTTCTTTCGATCTGTCATCTTGTCAAGTTGTATGATAGCATTACGAGTCACCTTTGGCAAGCAGGCCATAAGGCGGAGAGGGAGCCGCTGTGGGTTTTGGTGAGGGTTTCTCTGGCTTTTTCTTTGATGCAAGAAGGAAATAGCCTCGTGGCTTCTTTGCGCGGGGAGTTAAGGATAGCCATTTGAAATGAGTAACCGTGGCTAAGATGTGAGCTATTGCTGGGTGAAGAGTAGCAGAAGAAAGGGCGTGCTGTTGCATGGACGCAGACAGAATTGGCTGCGCCGAGCGATAGCGAAGCTGCCGCACGCTACAACACGAAATCAAGCTTCTGTGGCGTCGTAGTTCATCTGGGACGTTAAGGTTTTGCCGCTAGATATCCAAACGTGACAGGCGAGCTGCGCACGCTACAACAGGAAATGAATCTTCTGTAGCGTCGTAGTTCATCTGCGACGTTGTGGTTTGATGCATAAATCATAACGTGGCAGGCGAATCAACGTGGTAGATAAACTACGCACGCTACTCCATACGCAACCAAAGCACACACGGTGTTTTGATGTGGCATTCCACCTGATGTGATACGTTCAGGGTTTGGGGCGACAAATCTTGCAGAAGCCTGGCTGCGCCTACCTGTGCGTGTTAGGCCGCAGACAAGTCGCAAGGATAGGCAGGCGTAGAGATGTAGAGAAAGTAGGAAGCAAAATTGCCGCAGGATGTATTAGCTTACCAGAGGAAGGTCTGCGTAGCGGGCTTCTTAGTCTAGGCTTTGTTCATCTACCCCGGCCATCATCAGCCCTAGCTTTTCTACATCGACGTTTTCTCGGTCAACTAAGCCCATGATGCGACCTTCGTAGATGACCGCTATTCGGTCGGCAAGGTTGAGAATTTCATCAAGGTCCTCGGATATCAAGAGGGTTGCTGTCCCTTCAGATCGCTGTTCGATGAGGCGGCTGTGGACGTATTCTGTTGCGCTGACATCCAAACCCCTAGTTGGCTGCGATGCAATAACTACGCTTGGGTTACGAGAGAGCTCTCGGGCAAGGATCAGCTTCTGGATATTGCCGCCAGAGAGGCTCTTAAGTGGCGTATGACGCGAAGGCGTTCTGATGTCAAAGGCTTTTATCAGCTTGTTGGTCTGTGTAGCAATCATCTTGAAATCCATGAACATGCCGTGGGAGTATGGCTGGTGGTGATGGTCTTTGAGGATTAGATTCTCCTCGACGCTGAAATCTCGTACGGTTCCATCAACCATCCTCTCCTCGGGGATGTAAGAAAGACCATGAGCGAGCAACTCGTCTGGGAGCGCACCCGTAACGTCTTTGTTATCCAGCAGTACCTGGCCATCTGTTGATGGGCGCAATCCTGCTATTACTTCAGCTAGTTCTTTCTGCCCGTTGCCAGATACACCGGCAAGCCCAAGGATTTCGCTTCCGCGGACCTGTAGGTCAATCTCGCGTAGGGCGAGCAGTCCGGAGTCCCCCAACGTGCTTAATCCATGCACGGCTAGACGTGTTTCTCCATAGGTCACCTCTGGGCGATCAACCTGAAGGATAACTTCACGGCCGACCATTAACCGGGCCAGGCCGGCCTTCGTTGCGTTTGTAGCAGGCACTGTATCTACAACCCGCCCGTCCCTGAGTACCGTGATCCGATCACTCAGTGCCAGTACCTCGTGCAGCTTGTGACTGATAAACACTATTGCATGCCCTTCCGCAACCATCTTGCGCAGAGTTTCTGATAGCTCTTGGACTTCCTGTGGTGTTAGAACAGCTGTTGGCTCATCTAAGATTAACAGGGAGGCTCCTCGGTAAAGGACCTTCAGTATCTCTACCCTCTGTTGTTCTCCAACGGAGAGTTGCCAGACTTTCGCGCGTGGGTTGACGTGCAATCCGTAGGTTTTTGCCAATTGCACAATTTTCTTGGAAACAACTTCCAAGTCAAGCACTATTCTACGAGATGAGGGAAGACCTAAGGCCACGTTCTCGGCTACGGTGAAAGTTGGAACAAGCATGAAGTGCTGGTGCACCATTCCTATGCCTTTTGTGATAGCATCAAGAGGGGAGTGGAAGTGCACTGGTTGGCCGTTGATGGATATTAAGCCGGCATCAGCCCGATACATGCCGTATAGGATCTTCATTAGTGTGCTCTTCCCTGCACCGTTTTCTCCAAGCAAGGTATGAATCTCTCCGGCATGCACATCG
>JAGYNL010000194.1 GCA_018399865.1 Candidatus Bipolaricaulota bacterium
CCAGAGGCAGCATGTTCTGCATAACTACCCTCAACTGCCCACTCAAAAACAGCTAGGAACCGCTTTTCAGCACCCGCTTTCCAGCGGACGGCGGCAAATACTCTCTACTATAGCTTCCTTCTTGTTACCAATGCAGCGGATATCTTTCTTGTAAACCCTAAGCTCTCAGCCATTGTCCTGTTGGAAAACATTATTCTATGGCAAATCATTACATCACAGGCTTAGAATTTGGTCGTAGATAGCCAAATTCCGTACACCAGAACTAGGCATTATGCTTCATATCATATATCATAAAATATTGCTCTATTTGACGTAGCCGTGTGTTGTCAAAAACTCAATTCCATAATAAGCGCTAACCATGAGAAGTACTGGATAATCGCACACTAGGAGAAACATTGAACAAGTCTATCACTTGACATCTGCATAGCTAAATGCTACAATCGCCCGTGTTTTGCAGATTCATGTAGCTTGTATTGCAGGTATTTTGAAAAGTTGTACATGTTAAGTAAAAGTAGTTCACTTATTTTATTGGGCAAGGTTTTCCTGTATTAAGTGTTACACTAATTCTGCAAAGGCGGGTGTGGTATGTTTCTGCGCGTTATTGTGATCGGCCTGTCGCTGGGTGCTGTTTATGCTTTGATATCCATTGGCTATAGCATGGTATATGGCATCCTAAAATTGATGAATTTCGCCCACGGTGATATCTACGTCTTCGGCACATTCATAGCTTACATGCTCATGCAGCAGTATGAACTGAACATGTTCTTGGCTATTTTCCTGGCCATGGTAGTGGGCGGAGTGCTAGCTTCAATAGTTGAGATTGTTGCATATCGTCCATTGCGTGGCAAGTCATTTAGGAATATGTCTATGATAAGCGCGCTGGGCGTAGCGTATATCATACAGAACTTCTCAGAGAATATCTGGACTACCAGAGTCCATTTCTTCCCTTCCATCATCTCTGTTCCATTTGTAACCATCTTCGGTGTAAAGATACCCGCTACACAACTTGTTACCTTGGCCATAGTAATAGCAGTAGTAGTTTTACTGAACCTTTTCTTGAAACACCACAAAGTAGGTAAAGCTATTCTATGTATGTCACAAGATATCCCTACTGCAAGCCTGATGGGCATACCGGCGAACAAGACTATTGAAATTGTCTATATACTAGGTGGAATGCTTGGGGTTATAGCTGGAGTTCTCTACGCGTCTTCTTACAACTCCTTATCAATCAGTATGGGTTTCTCCGGGACAATAGTTGCTTTTACTGCTGCAGTTATCGGAGGCATAGGCAGCATGAACGGAGCTCTAGTCGGTGGATTGCTCTTAGGACTCATTCATAGCATGGTTGGGGTGTATATTTCGACTGCTTATCGAGATGTTATTACTTTCGCTTTCCTAATTGTCGTCTTATTAATCAGGCCTAGAGGTATTCTAGGCGAATATGTTGAGGAAAAGGTGTAAGCTGTGAAGAAAAGTCAACGTTTTGTAGCGCTTATATTGATCGCAGTGATAACATTTCTTATCCCTAGCGTTGTCAAAAGCGGATACTGGTTAGGGGTTCTGAACCTCCTACTTATGTACGTGATACTCGGACTAGGGCTAAACTTAATAGCGGGTTACACCGGACTGTTATCGTTTGGCCATGCAGCCTTCTATGGGCTCGGCGCATACACTGCCGGTATTTTGTTGACTCGATCGAACCTACCCTTTCTTCTCGTCTTATTGCTCTCGGGCTTGATCGCCTTTGCCGCAGGTTTCCTGTTATCTACTTCCACATCCAGAGTGCGTGGTGATTATTTCGTCATCATAACCATTATATTTGGGGAAGTCTTCAGACTAGTAGCACAAGCTTGGAGGTCCTTTACCGGCGGCGCGATGGGAATCGTTGGCATTCCTGCCCCAAAAATCTTCTCTTGGACAATAATATCCGAGAGAGATTTTTTCTTTTTTGGGCTGATACTATTCTGGTTTACTTATATCACACTGCATACGTTGGTCAAGTCCAAGTATGGGCGCGCTTTTGTTGCTATCCGCGAGGATCAATTGGCTGCTTCTGCAGCCGGAATTAATACAACACTATACAAGATCCTGGCTTTTGCAATCGGTACTTTCTATGCTGGGCTTGCTGGCTGTTATTCCGCTGTCTACAACACAGCTATAGATCCCTCGGGATTCACTCTTGCGGAATCCTGTCTGATGGTGATTATGGTCGTAATTGGGGGCTCAGGAAACCTTCTGGCAACTATTCCGGGCGTCGCTGCTATGGTTTTCATTACAGAGGCTTTTCGCCCACTGTATCATTACCGCATACTCCTAATCGGCTTTATTATGGTAGCCATCATAGTAAGGTATCCATATGGCTTTTGGGGAATCTATCAGGCGCTATCATCACGAATCAGCAAATACGCTAAGAAGAAGGCATAATGGAACAACAAACACTGCTTCAAAGCGAAGCTATAAAGAAAGACTTCGGTGGTATACATGCTGTGCGCGATCTAGATGTTTCAATTAACACGGGCGAAATTGTTGGAATGATCGGCCCTAATGGTTCAGGCAAAACCACCTTCTTCAATATATTGTCTAGCATATACCGCCCAGATTCAGGAACTATAAGATTCAAAGGCGAGGATATTACACATTTACCAATATATGCTATTGTAGCCAAGGGTATTACTAGGACCTTTCAGAACCTAAGGGTTTTCAGAGATATATCAGTTCTAGAAAACGTGCTAATTGGAAGGCATCATTTAATTAACACTTCATTATTGCACCTTTATTTCAATCCTTTTCTAGCCCTCAAGAGGGAAAAGGAAGCCTATCTTAAGGCCATTGAACTTTTAAGATTAGTCCACCTAGAGAATCAAGAAAATGAATATGCAAGAAATCTGCCTTATGGTCAACAAAGGCTATTGGAAATAGCTCGAGGGCTGATGGCGGAACCAGACTTGTTACTTCTTGACGAACCAACTGCTGGTATGAACCCCAAAGAGGTGGCAGTGTTGTGTTCGTTCTTAGAGGAGGTTAGGGAAAGAGGGTTTAGCCTTTTCATCATCGAGCATAATATGAAAGCAATCATGTCACTTGCAGACAGAATTATCGTTCTAAACGCGGGGACCAAAATAAGAGAGGGTAAGCCAAGCGAGATTCAGGCAGATGAAGAGGTAAAAGAAATCTACCTGGGAAAAGAGGAAGACTGAATGCTTGAAATTAAAGAGCTATCTGCGGGGTATGGGCACATTGAGGTATTGCATGAATTGTCTGTGCAGATTGTTGAGCCAGAGATCGTCGCCCTAGTTGGGGCAAACGGCGCCGGAAAGACTACATTACTTAAGACAATTTCTGGATTACTGCGGCCTACCATGGGGACTATCACATTTATGGGTGAGCAACTCAACAAAATGCCTCCTGAGAAAATAGTTAGATTAGGAATTGCGCATGTGCAGGAGGGCAGGCAGGTGTTTCCGAATTCCACTATTAGGGTAAATCTCGAAATGGGTGGTTACATCAGGAAGAATTCTAAAGAAGTCTTGAAGTCCATGCAACAATACTACGAGATGTTCCCTATCCTTTTTGAAAGGCGCAATATGCCTGCATCTCTATTAAGTGGCGGAGAACAGCAGATGCTGGTTATAGCCAGGGCCTTAATGAGTAATCCAAAGCTCCTTCTGTTGGACGAACCATCAATGGGACTGGCTCCGAATCTTGTTAATGGGGTGTTCAAAATTATCGAAGACATCCATTCGCAAGGAGTAGCCGTTTTCTTAGTCGAACAAAACGTAAAGAAGGCGCTGCAGATAGCTAAGAGAGGGTATGTAATAGAGACAGGAAACATTGCTCTTCAGGGCACTGCAGGAGAGCTCTTAGATTCCGATGAAGTCAGAAAGGCATATTTGGGTGTAGTATAAATTCCAGCAATAGGGGGGCGATATATGAGTTGTTACGCTGTAGCTATTGAAAACTTGGTCAGATCAATCAGCGAAAAGGAGGAAATGTGAACAAGCGTTTGGTGTTTCTGGCTGTAGTTGCGTTCAGTTTAGTTATGGGCTCAGTCATGGCTCTCGGTGCAGATGGTGTAAATCACGATAATAAAGTAATAACATTCGCGTTCTGCGATGCTCTTAGTGGTCCCGCTGGAGCATATGGCTCAGGATGCTTGCACGGAGCGGAAGTGGCGGTAGCTGAAATCAACAAGCAGGGCGGTGTCGCAGAAGGTCCTCTAGCAGGATATACGCTAAAACTAGAGGCTTTCGACGATAGAGGAGACGCAAAGGAAGCTGCAAGTGTTGGTAGGCAAGTAGTTAATGGAGAATATCTATTTGTTTCCGGTGCAACAATAAGCACCGCCGCTTTAGGTATTTCGCCAGTTCTTAACCGAGGTAGAGTTCCTTACATAATGGGCTGGGCTAGTGCCTCTACTCTTACTCACCAAGGCTTTGATAACCTTGTAAGGACAACCTACACTACCGAAGCAGAAGCTCTTGCCATGCTAAAGATTATGCAAGAGCTGTTTGGTGTGCAGAAAGCGTCTATAATAGTTGAAAATGGAAGCTACGGGCAAGAGCTGTTAGAGACTATGACAGCTAACGCCGCCGATTTCCGCATTGAGTTGGGTACTCCGCTGACCATTGTGCCTAAGCAGGATGTTGATTTTAATGCCGTTCTTCTAAAGGCTCAGGCAGAAAACCCGGATATGCTAGTCATCCTTGTTGAACGAAATGAGGGTGGAATGATAGTAAGTCAGGCTAGAAAGCTGGGTTGGGAAGTTCCAATCTATGGTCCAAAATCGCTTGGTGAACCGCAGTTCTTTGAGCTCGCAGGCGAACCGCTAGGACAGGTCTATCTAACCTTTACTCCATCCTTGGATGCAACAGATCTTGTTGTGCAGAATTTCCTCGCAAATTGGGGTGAATTCTATGATTACCCACCAGATATGGCAGCTATCTATGGTTATGACTCTGTAAAGATAGCTCTAGCGGTCATAGAAGCGGGTGGAGTAGATAGGGAATCGTTCATTGAAAGGCTTCGCACCGTTGAAGTTCCAGGAATCGGAAACCCGCTGTATTCATTCAACGAAAACGGCGACGTTCAGGTGCCTAACCTTATTACAATATCAGGGCGATATTTCAAGGCAGAATTCTTAGAGCAGGAATAGCCGCTTCATCTTAATGATCTAGTTTTTTTGCTGGAAGGGCATTTGTCTTTAGAGCTAATGTCCTTCCACTTTTCTTGATTACCAACCTTGTGTCGTTTTCGAGCTGTTACTGACTACTGCGGAAAATTGCTAACTCTAAACAATTAGCGGCTCTTCGCTGTTTTATAGTGGGTAACGAAGATCCGAAATCGTAACCCGCAAAACACTTTCTCGCCCCCGCTCGCTATGCTCGCTGAGAAATATATTCCCTTTCTTTTCTATAGATATATACCACTTGTTTTCTCCGCGTCCCTGCGTCTCTGCGGGATTGATT
>JAGYNL010000195.1 GCA_018399865.1 Candidatus Bipolaricaulota bacterium
CCTGCTAGGAACTAGGAAATCACGTGCTCCTTCTGGGGTGGATTTGGTGAGCACAGGTGTCTCTATCTCAACGAAATCCTTTTCAGTAAAGAAGCTTCGAATCTCATGGAAAACGCGATGCCGAAGGCGCAAGTTTCTTTGCATGCTTGAACGTCTTAGATCGACGTATCTATAACGCAAGCGGGTCTCTTCCGTAGTGTCGGAGCCGTCTCCTTCTATCAGGAAGGGCGGAGTTAGTGAGCGGTTGAGGATCTCCATTTTTTGCACTTCAACCTCAATTTCCCCGGTCGGCATCTCTGTGTTTATATTGCCTTCGCTTCGGGGACGTATGACTCCGGATGCGGCTATGACATCCTCGCGGTTCAATGTGTGCCCCTCAGCCAGTTGCGGATTATCACCAGAGAATATGAGTTGTATGACTCCAGAGCTGTCACGGAGATCAACGAACGTTAGCCTTCCCAAATCGCGGCGCCGCTTCACCCAACCGCACAGGGTTACTTGCTGTCCGATGTTTTGTGCTGAAAGGCGGGCACAATAGTGGCTTCTGTTCATGAGTATCTCCTTCTCCTCTTCGAGTATGTCCATGATTATAGGAACTAAAAAGATATTGGCAAGATCAGTGTATATTGGGTTATCTTGTATATATATCGTCCAGGATCTATACTCAGACTATGGAGGTATGATGAACAGCAGAAGCGTGCAGATTACAGGTGGGGGGACCTACTTTGTGACCCTTCCCAAAGCCTGGGCAACAGAAGTCGGTATTCACCGTGGCTCAGAGGTAATGGTGGTTGAAAATCAAACCGGAAGTTTGTTATTGATGCCCGAGGACCTGAAGACGGAAAACAAGGTCTGCCTTTCTCTTCAGGATAAGGATCCGGTATGGATAGAGAGGGCTATTATCTCTTGTTATGTTACTGGCTTTGACGTAATCGAGACGAATGGCGCCCGTATCTCGCCTGAGCAACGACGCGCGGTGCGGCAAACTGCTCAATCGCTTGTTGGCTTGGAGATTATGGATGAAACGCAGACTTGCATAATTCTTCACTGTTTGGTCAGCATGAGGGATTTTACAGGAGAAGCAACGCTTCGCAGAATATTTGCCATTACTCGAGCGATGCTTAACGATTCTGTGGCCGCGTTTCTAGCTCACGATGATATCTTGGCCAACGACGTAGTGGAAAGGGATGCGGAGGCCGACCGCTTGACCAGGGTAATGTCTCGGGAACTCGGGCTTCTCCTGCGTGATCTTTTACTTGAACAGGAGATTGGCATGAGTCGGCTTATGTTTCATGAATTCCATGGAGTAGCGAAGGTGCTAGAAAGGATTGGTGATCATGCTGTTAGGATCTCTCGATCCGTGACGGGGCTTAAGGAACCAATTGAAGCAGATATAGCCTCTCGCATCAGGCGCCTTAAGGATGATGCAGAGCGAATAGTTTCTCAAAGTGTAGAGGCATTCCTTAAGCCGGATCTGTCTGTTGCTAACGGTGCTCTCAGTGAACGCGCAAAAACACGCAAGTGGGAAGAAGAAGCGCAGCTGCCGAAAGTTGGACATAACGCACTTAGCCTTGGAATAATCTTCGGTAGTTTGTTACGTGTGAGGGACTACGCATTTAATATTGCAGAGGCTGCTTTAGATATGGGGGTTCCCCGACTGAAAGAAGAAACCGACAAGGTTTAGGCCTTTCACTGGTTTTTGGTAGTAGAGCCTTTGAAGAATTTTCTTTGCAATAAAGCATGCCAATCGGTGAAGTCGCCTTCTTCGCTGTCCTTGGAAATGTGCATCTTCAACATGTTCAACCTAGCAGATAGGTTATCGAAATAATATACCGCTATAGCCTCAGCGGTCTTTGGCACGATTGCTGCACCGAACTCTAATTCTCCGTGGTGGGAGATTATTATGTGTTCTAGCAGTTCTTGCGTTTGCGGGTTAGGCCAACTGATGTGCTCTGCTGCTTGTCGTACCATATCTCGCCCTAGAAGCAAGTGGCCGACGAGTTGTCCGCTAAAGCTGTAGCAAGGGGCAATTGGATTCTCCAGTTCCTTGATCTTTCCTATGTCATGCAATATTGCTCCAGCGGTGGCCATACCACGGTCTAGAGTGGAGCAAGTCTGTGCGTACTGATGTACCCCACACGCCACTTCCAACGTATGTTCTAGCAAGCCTCCCAGGTATGAATGATGATATTGTACAGCTGCAGGGTATGTTCGCAGCGCCTCGTCGTTCTCTTCTACTAGGCGAGTTGTCAGTTCCTGAAGTGGATCAGGGTCTATTGTTGAAATGAGGCCAAGCAGCTCTTTCCACATCTCATCTATGTCCCGCTCGCTTGTGGGGACCAGAAGGCCTGGATCAAAATCGGTGATTTTGCCTTGTTCTTTCTCATAGGTTTCTAGGCGCATAATAGTCTGCGCAATTACCTGTAGCGTGTTGCGGTACAGCTCGGTGCGACCGTCGACAAATACGAAGTCTCCCTCATCAAACTGTGAAGCAAATCGCTGCGTTGCCTCTGACCATGCACGTGCGGGTATGGTGCCTGATTTATCTGCTAGCAGGATTTCCAAATAAGCATCGCCGGATCTAGTGGAGCGCTGAGATTTCTGTTTGGCCAGGAAGCATTGTGAGATGTGTTGTCCCTGCTTTATATCCTTGATTGGCACGTGCATCAGAGGATAAGGCATATCTCCATGTAGGAATTGCGATATCTTCTCAGCGCACATTAGACCTCCTTATTTTGAAATGTTTGGCCTGAAAAACCTTGGCTTGCCCGAAGGATGCCATTTGCTTGCAAGACTAGAAAAAAACCGCTGTAGATGATTCATACTGAGGGCTTCTTCGTGATCGCCAATAGTGCTTTGACAACTCATCAAGGCAGCTATGACCGCGTTTGAAGCCTACCCGCCCTCCCTTATGGTCGGTAATGCAGCCCTTATCATGCATTCTTAATAGGTTTACCAAAGATAGCCAATCCTATTCTTGGCCCATCTCAACCAGCGGAAAATTATCCTGGTCGCCCTGGCTTCGTATCACATATGGCAAGTCCCAAATGCCGTCTCCATCTGTGTCTAGTGCCTCCCAGTCTGACCAGTAGTTCCCGCGCCCATCTTTGTCCCAGCTATTGTCACTGACTGAGTGAGCGTTGTGGGTGTTATCAATTAACGAATTGGAATATACAAGGTTTCCTTGTGCTCCCAGATCAAGATAAACCCCCATGTAGTTCTGCGATATCTTGTTTCCGATGATGTCGGAGTTGTTTGAGGCATCAAGCCACAGACCTGTATCGTTCTTGGAAATCACATTCCATAGGATCTGGTTATTGTGCGAGAAGTAGAGGTGAACCCCGTCGGTATTAGCAGTTAGCGTGCAACTTTCAATTCTATTAGCGGAAGCGAAATTAAGTGTAATGCCTATCCAGTTACCGGATATCTCGCTGTCCTTCACCAGCCCATTCTCAACATAGCTCAAAAAGATGCCAGCTTGGGAAGCTCCGCTGATTTGCACATTGCTGATCACAAAGTAACGGTCCGTGCGGTGAATGCTGATCCCATAACGACTGTAGCCAGCGTCGATTTTCCATCCAGCTATCATGTAAGGATCCTCTATCGTTCCCGAGCCGCCTACCACGCCGTTTTCTTGCGTAAACTCATAGTTACTGCCAATAACGATTGGTTTATGGTCAGCCAAAGCATCATTGGCTATGGCCACCATGCTGACCGATAGCGCCAGCAGACAAGCAACACCTATAAGGATCTTCATCCTCATTACTAATCACCCCTTTATCGATTTCTAGAAGGATGTATCATGATAACAGCTTTCGCTTTCGATGTGAAGTATCAAGAAATAATCGGCCGATTGCGCATAGCTTTAAACAAAATCAGTACCTGTGCTTAATGCGCTGCCATAATACTACGGGAACATTGCTTTTTCGGAAGATGAAGACAAGTAAAGCTCCGGCGATAAATCCTCCAATGTGAGCGAAAAAGGCAACCCCTCCTCCGGTCATACCGACGGTCCCCGCTCCACTAATCACTTGGAAGATGAACCAAAGACCCAGAAGTAACACGGCTGGTATTGCCATCAACCGGATAAAGAAGAAAATTGGAATGAGGGTAAGAATCCGGGAATAAGGGAAAAGCATAAAGTATGCAGCCAGGACCCCGGCAATCGCCCCGGAAGCACCAATTTGAGGAATAGTGCTGTGGTAAGAAATAATGGTTTGAGAAGCGGTAGCGATAAGGCCACATAACAGGTAGAAAACAAGAAACCTAGCATGTCCCATTGCATCCTCCACGTTGTCTCCGAAAATCCACAAATAAAGCATATTTCCTAATAGATGGGACAGGCTTCCGTGTATGAACAGGGAAGCAAACAACGTTAGCCAAAGGGGGATAGGTATTTCCGGGGGAAGATCCTTGCCAGCGAAGAACTCGCCAGGGATAAATCCGTACGAGAAAACGAATTGGTCGCGAGGAGAAATCCTGACGTAAGAGACGGGCCTTTCCAGTTCTGCGAAATTGAGATCATGGACGTTCCAGGATGATACATCTAGGATCAGATTCTCCTGCGGGCTCTTTGTTAATTGGTATGAAAAGATTAGTAAGTTAATGACGATTAGGGTTACGGTTACAGCCGGAAATGTTCTACTTTTACGGTAGTCTCTTAACGGGATCATGAAGCAATGATACTATTGAGCTAATACTAGCGACAAGAAAGAAAGCTCTAGTGACGAAGCTGTGTTTGTATTGAGGTAAAAAGAATCTGTATTATTGTTACGATTGTGTCCTATCCAGAGCGTTGTTAAGGCTTGAACTTATTGAGCATTATTACAAGGAGGACAGATGGAGCTTCTCAAGCAGTTGAGTGAGGCGGCAGGGATTCCTGGACATGAGTCGGGGATTCGTGCAATTGTCAGCGAGGCGTTGAAGGATGTGGCGGAAACTATTGAGACTGACCATTTGGGAAACCTGATTTGTCACTTCCCTGGTAGTGGACCAGTAGTAATGGTGGCTGCGCACATGGATGAAATTGGTTTTATAGTCAGCTACATAGAGAAAGATACAGGCTTTCTGCGTATCCATCCCTTAGGTGGATTTGACGTTAAGACCCTGATTGCCCAGCGTGTTATCGTGCATACAGAAGCCGGCGATCTTGTTGGCTGTATAGGGTCTAAGCCTATCCATATCATGACTGACGAGGAAAGAAAGAAACTTCCAGAGATGAAGGATATATTTGTGGATCTGGGTCTTGGCGAAAAGCGAGTGCGCGAGCTAGTGAGTATCGGTGATATGGTCACATTGCGCCAGGATTTCCTAGTGGGAGAAGAAACAGTATCAGGAAAAGCTCTTGATGATCGTGCTAGCTTGTACATTGCAATAGAGGCAATTAAGCGCGTAAACAAGCTCGCCTGCGACCTATATCTTGTTGGAACGACCCAGGAAGAGGTTGGGCTGCGGGGGGCACAGGTTGCCGGGTTTACAGTTAATCCTGATATTGCGATTGCTCTAGATACGACTTTGGCGGTTGACATGCCAGGCGTTCCCGGATCACAACACATAACAAAGCTAGGTAAAGGTGTGGCGATCAAGCTTGCTGATAGTTCTTCTATATCGCATGCTGGACTTGTGCGTGCAATGAAAGATCTGGCTACTAAGCGCAAGATTCCTTATCAAATGGAGATACTGCCACGGGGTGGAACGGATGCTGGGGCGATGCAGCGTGCCGGTTCAGGTTCAGCAGCCATTACCTTGTCTCTTCCTTCGCGGTACGTGCACTCGGTTGTAGAAATGGCCCATCAGGATGATCTGGAGGCGGCGATCTCTCTGTTGGCAGCATTTCTGGAAACAGCTGACAGCGTGGATCTAAGCAGGCAGTAGCTATGACAACTACTCTCTTCCGCAACTTTGACCTTGTTGCAACCATGAATGAAGACAGGCATGAGATCCGCGGGGGGAGCGTTCTTGTAGACGGTAATGTGATCAGCGGTGTGTACGATGGCAAAACCGAACCTGAGGCGGATCGGGTTATTGAAGGAGCTGGGAAGATCTTGCTTCCAGGCTTTGTCAACACTCATCATCATCTTTATCAAACGCTGTTTCGCAGTGTGCCCGGTGCGCACGATAGCAAGCTATTTGATTGGCTAGTATTCCTTTACAAAAAGTGGCAGAATATTGACCCAGAAGCAGTGAAAATTAGCGCAGCGATAGGATGCGCAGAGCTATTGCTTTCAGGCGCGACAACAACATCAGATCAATTCTACCTCTTCCCACAAGCTTACCCCAACATCTTCGAGGCTGAGGTAGAGGGCGGAACGATGACTGGAATAAGGTTTCATCCCTGCCGGGGCTCGATGTCCCTATCCAAGAAAGACGGGGGGCTTCCTCCAGACAGCGTGGTGCAAACCGAAGCTGAAATACTCCGTGATTGCCAGCGGGTAATAGAGCGCTATCACAACCCGGATCGTCTTTCTATGATTCGTATCGCGCTTGCTCCTTGTTCACCATTTTCTGTTACTGGGGATCTGATGAGACAGTCAACTAAGCTTGCCGACGAATACAAAGTGCTTCTACACACTCATCTTGCCGAAACACTCGACGAGGAGGAGTTCTGCTTAAGAAAGTTTGGCGCGCGCCCGGTTGACTACATGGAGGAGCTTGCTTGGCTAAGGCCGGATGTATGGTTTGCTCACCTTGTTCATGTGAGCGAAAAAGACATTGGCAAACTTTCAGCAGCAAACTGCGGGCTTGCACACTGTCCTAGCTCCAACATGACACTTGGCTCCGGGATTGCTCCCGTTGTAGAGATGACAGCTAGCAACATGGTGGTAGGGATTGGAGTTGATGGATCAGCGAGCAACGACACCTCGAACATGATAAGAGAGGTAAGGCAGGCTATGCTCTTGCAGCGGGTCCGATATGGAGCTGAATCTTTCTCAGCCCGCAATGCTCTGTATTTGGCAACAATGGGAGGTGCAAGCGTCCTTCATCGCCAGGATGAGATCGGCTCTATCGAAGTGGGAAAAGCTGCTGACCTTATAACCTTCGATATGGGCGGTATTGAGTACTCTGGAGCGCAGTCGGACCCTCTAGCAGCAATCGTTCACTGTAGCGCTGAGCATGTTGATACCGCAATGGTAAATGGTGAGATCCGCGTTCTTGAAGGCCGACTGGTCGATGAATC
>JAGYNL010000196.1 GCA_018399865.1 Candidatus Bipolaricaulota bacterium
TCCAAAGTCGAAAGGCCACTGCTAGAACCTAAATCCTCTGAGCCAAGAACGAAGCCGGGATCAGTGGAAACAACCCCAGCTACTAGTGTTGAACAGGGTCCGCGAGATTTCCGGTACTGTCCAGATTTTGTGGGATGGAGTTCGAGCACATCACCGGGCTCGACCGGTTCCGAGACCGACACCCACTCCGCTACGTCGGCTGAGCCGGAGAGAAACGCGTTAGCTGATAACAAGCCATCAGCATACACGTCTCCTCCACTATCCACTCGAAACACACTTGCACCTCCAAGCGGAATCTGTTCAACTACAATTTCACAATCCGTTTGTGACTCACCTGATTCTCCCCGCCAACGCCATGAGAAAGTCTGAAAGATGGAGGCAAACCATCCTGCGGCAAGTTCGATGTTCGACCCCTTTGACGAAATCAGGCGATTACTACAAGGAACGTTGCCGAAGTACTGCCAAGGATCGTTCCCTTCATCCCAAGATGCATCCACGGGCACCCATCCGTAGTTCGGCAGAAAAAACTCTGCCCATACATGATGAGATCGGCCGGTCCCTGCCAGCCAGCCAACGATAGGTCTTGCTGGAACGCCAATTGCTCGTAGAAGTGCGCAGAACAATGTTGAGTAATCCCCACACTCCCCCCAGCCATTGTGCAAGGAGACTAGAGCACCATTGAAACCATAATATGCTTGATAGACCATATGGTTGAGCACCCAGTCGTAGATCAATCTTGCTTTCTCATATGGATTTGTCTCGTTACCAACAATACTTGCAGCCGTTGACTGGATTTCAGGATGACCTGCCTCTATCTTGTCCTCACTCGCTGTGTAGGTCTGGTAGAGATCGCTTGTTTGATCATAGCACCCAACTAAGCTGGGATCCACATCAGATGACACGTCATACCCAACGTATGTAAAAGTCTGCGAAACTCCAATGCTGTTTCCCGGAGGGGGAGGATCATCGAACAGCCAGTAGCAGATTCCATTCCCGTGAACAGAGTCCGAGTATACGTCCGACGTTGCAGGAATCACTTCCTCAATGGACACATCTCGCTGAGCGTTCCACTCAATAGGGCGCGGGATCCATATCTCCAAAGAGTCCATCTGGCAACTAATGTTGGTGACTGTTACCGAGTAAACCACCCGGTATGCCTTGAGGTTATACAATGTGCTAGCTTGAGCAAGCAATGCGCTTGTCACTAAACCCATAAGCAACAGGAAGCATATCCACTTGCTCATTGGCATGGCATCCCTTCTACCGCACAACTAGTCATTCCATCGTGAGACAGTTTCATAGGCATTAGTGAACCATCAGTAAAACGAGAATCTCGCCGCGTTGTTCTGTCATCGCCTCCAATGCCTTCCCTATCAACCCACATGCGTCTTCTCCAGAGTCCGGATCCCAGCGCATGGCGTAACCGGGTGTTGATGAAGCTACAAGCAGATCTCCAGGTTTGATGGGACCACCTTCGTCTGTAACCTTTACTGGGACAATACCGAGCAGCGCTAAAAGCGCTGAGTCGTCAGTCGTCAGTCGAGGGTCGGCGGTCGATGATCGAGAGTCCAAAGTCGAAAGGCCACTGCTAGAACCTAAATCCTCTGAGCCAAGAACGAAGCCAGGATCTGTGGAGACGACGCCAGCTACCAGGGTTGAGCATGGTCCACGGGACTTTCGATACTGTCCAGGTTTTGTGGGATGGAGTTCGAGCACATCACCGG
>JAGYNL010000197.1 GCA_018399865.1 Candidatus Bipolaricaulota bacterium
TTCCGTCATTGGGGGAGTTGAGTTTGCTAATACTGGCGTAGTGGTTGAACGTCCTGGATTTATCTCGGGGATTGTCCTTGGTGCTGGTCAGTTTGCTGGTTACATAAAGATGATAGCTATTGGCTTGCGCGATCTTATCACGCGTAGAATAGCAGCCAGCGAAGCAATTGCGGGACCAGTGGGAATCGCGAACCTCCTGGGAGAAAGCTTCAGGCAAGGCCCATCAGTGTTCTTACAGATTTTCTCGTATCTAAGCCTCAGTTTAGGGTTGTTTAATCTGATTCCCTTCCCGGCACTTGACGGAAGCCGTGCCGCATTTGCGCTGTATGAGCTTGTACGCGGCAAGCCGCTTCCCCCAGAGAGGGAGGGAATGATCCATTTCATCGGATTCATCGTACTAATAGCATTGATGTTGCTGATTACATATCAGGATATCCTAAACCTGTTTCGCTAAACTTCTTGCTCGATTAGAGCTACACAAAAAGCAGAGATGCCTTCAGCTCGACCAATAGCCCCCATCTTCTCGCTTGTTGTTGCCTTAAGGGAGATGCGCTCCCCCGGCAAGTGCATAACCTTGCTCAGCGCAGACTTCATGGCTTGGAAATGCGGCGTCAGTTTTGGCTCCTGGGCTATAACCGTTGCGTCAACGTTTAATACATGCAATCCGTTGTTCGAGAGAAGCGTTATCACTTCTTCAAGCAGTACTAGACTTGAGATGCCACGATATTGTTCCTCGGTATCAGGAAAATGAGTGCCAATATCACCAAGCCCGGCTGCGCCTAGGAGCCCGTCACAGATGGCATGCGTCAGAACGTCAGCATCGGAATGCCCAACTAGACCGCGGGAATGTTCTATCCTTACACCGCCCAAAACAAGGGGCCTTCCTTTCGCAAAGCGATGAAAATCAATACCAAGCCCCACTCGGGTTTCAGATGATTTGTCATCCATCTTTCTGATCACCAATTGACTCGATCCCTTCGCCCCTTTCCGCAATCTCTACTACGCTGCGTGCTATAGAAAAAGAAAAACCCCGCCCGGCAAGAAACGAGATTGTTTTTTGCATTCTACTAGTACGATCCAAAGCAGTGTACCTTGAGAGTCGCTTCTGAGCCAATTCCAAAGCTACAACCTTTTCCTGACTGGCTGGATACTTATTATCTAGTATTTCAGTGGCTATTTGTCTATCTATGCCTTTGTTTGTAAGCTCCTGTAGAACTGCTCGCCGCGATAATGGATGGTTTAGTAGTCGATCCTCTGTCCACACCTTAGCGAAAGCCTCATCATCCAGAAGGCCTGCTGATTGTGCTTTTGAAATAGTCTCATCTATTTGGCTATCAGTGTATTTAAGCGACATTAACCGATTACGTGCTTCGTCCACACTCCTCGGGCGGTAACGCAGTAGACGTATCAGGGCTTGCCAAGGATCACGCGGCGTCTTCGACCTCCTCGCTTGCTTCGGCTTCGTCAACTGCCTTCGAGGAAAAACCAGCTTTTTCTCTTATTTCGGCTTCGATTTGGTCCGCTAGAGCCGGGTCTTCCTCAAGAGCTTTAGCGCTGTTGCCAATACCTTGACCAAGGCGATTGTCGCCGAACGAGTACCAGGAACCGCTTCGGGAAATAACATCCAGTGCTTCGCCGGTGTTTAACAAGTCTCGAGAGCGGACAATACCCCTTCCATAGATAACATCGAAGACGGCCTCCTTGAATGGCGGAGCAACCTTGTTCTTCACAACTCGAACATTCACATGAGTACCGATCTGATCGCTACCTTCTTCTATCCTGCCCGAGTTCCACATGTTCAGTCGGATAGAGGCGTAAAATTTGAGAGCACGT